>CAZISL010000062.1:0-6359 GCA_964541975.1 uncultured Chromatiaceae bacterium
GTGCCGCGGTCGTTCGTCAATGTAAATGTCATGACGGGCGGGCTGGCGATCGTCACGCCGGTAATCCCTGCGTTCAGTTCGACCGCCTCGGAAACATCGGGCAATGTAGTCCCCGACGATCCCGCAGGTCCTTCCGGCCCCGCCGGGCCGGGCTCGCCCTGCGCTCCCTGGGGTCCGGTGTCGCCCTCGCAACCCGCCAGAGCCAGCATCGCGACGGCGAACATCGCCAGCCACGGCACGTCTAGACGCGTATGGCTACAGAGATGAGTGAAAAGGCCGCTGATTGTGTGTATGACTTTCATCATTTTCGTGTACCCTTTTTATTAGCCCCTTGTGAAGGGACACTAACTGCTCATCGCAGGATACTTAATCGGAATCAAAAGTTAAGTAGGGACGTTTACTTATGGTGCGGTGTGTTGTCCGTACCGTATTGTTTACGCTAAGAATTCGAGGAGTCCACGAGATGACGAACACTGTGCGCTTACTGTTGGTTTCATTGGTATTTTTCGGTTGCAAGGCGAGCATGGCGGACGTCGCCGCGATTGCTGCAGACTGCGATGGTTGTCACGGCGCCGACGGCGTCAGCGAGTGGTCTGACATGCCGACGATCGCGGGCATCTCCGAATTCGTGCTGTCGGACGCGATGTTCTACTACCGCGACGGTGAGCGGCCCTGCGTCGAGTCCGAGTACCGGCAGGGCGACACGAGCCGTCCGGCAACCGACATGTGCAAGGTCGCGCAGGCGCTGAGCGACGACGATATCGACGCGATCTCTGCGCACTATGCGGCCTTACCCTTCAAGTCTGCCGTGCAGGAATTCGACGCGGCGCTCGCGGCGATGGGAAAGAGTATTCACGATAAGAACTGCGAGGGCTGCCATCCGGACAGCGGGCGCGACGCCGAGGCCGACGCGAGCGTACTGGCGGGCCAGTTGATGGAATATTTGCGCACGCAGCTCAGCGACTATGCCGCGGGCGAGCGTGCGCAGCCCGCCAAGATGGAGGCGCGAATCAATGAGTTGAGCACGGAGGACATCGAGGGACTGCTCAACTTTTATGCGAGCCTGCAATAAGCGTCTCGCGGTCCCGTCCGTCAGCAGATCCGCGGCAACGGGTCATCTTCCAGTTCTTCCAGATAACGTTCGCCGCCGATCAATGTTTCGAGCACGACTCGCGGTTCCGTACCCGCGACCGTGCCGATGATCTGCGCAGATGCCCCTGTGGGAAGCTTGCGCCATAGCGCCAGCGCTTCTTCCGCATCATCTGGTGCAACGACGGCGACCACCCGTCCTTCGCAGGCGAGATAATACGGATCGTACCCGAGCATCGCGCACACCGAACGCACTTCGTCGCGCACCGGTATCGCGGTTTCTCTCAGGCGCAGCCCGAACCCGCTCACGTGGGCAAGCTCGCAGGCGACTGTCGCGACGCCGCCCCGAGTCGGGTCGCGCATGAATCTGAGGCCGTCAAGGTCCAGCAGGGTCGACGTCAGGGGCAGGACGGACGCTTCGTCGGAGGCCAGCGAGCCGTGCAGCCCGAACTGTTCCCGCGCCAGCATGACGGCGATGCCGTGATCACCGACCGGTCCGCTGACGAGCAATACGTCGCCGGGCTCGATGCGGTCGATGCCCAGTTCGACGTGTGCGGGGCGCGTGCCGAATCCCGTCGTTGCGAAATAAACACCGCCGCCTTCGCCGCGGCGTACGACCTTGGTGTCGCCCGCGGCAATCGCGACGCCCGCTTCCCGGGCCGTCGCGCCCATCGTCGCGACGAGGCGCTCGAGCGTCTCGATCGGCAGGCCTTCTTCGATAAAGGCATTCACGGTCAGCACCGCGGGCGTCGCTCCTGCGACGGCCAGATCGTTGACCGTGCCGTGAATCGCCAGCGAGCCGATGTTGCCGCCGGGATACTCGAGCGGCTGCACGGTAAAACCGTCGGTCGTGACGAGCAGGTCGACATCGTCACGCGGCATGTCGATCCTCGCGGCATCGACGCGAGTGTCGAGGCCCGGGTTGTCCAGATGTCGCGCGAAGACTTCGTCGATGAGTTCACGCATCAGGCGGCCGCCGTTGCCGTGTGCCAGGGAAATGAATTTATCGATCATCGGATGCCCTCGTGCTGTTCGATTACGCTGCGTTCTCGCGTGTGGACTTCGGCATGGCGTCGAGCTCGCGCAGTTCGCCGCGGATGCGGTGCCGCATCTCCGCACGCAACGCGTTCACGCCGTTCAGGAATTCACGCATCAGGATTACCCACAGGTATGCACCCTTTTCCGTCAGCTCGTAGGACGTCCCGGTATCGCGCAGCGCGCCAGTCAGGCGCAGCGCCAGCAGTTCCTTGCGCAACGAACTGGCGAATCGTCCAGCGTATTTTGCTTCGATCACGTTCTTGTGCATTCGTAACGCGAAGAGTTTAACCAGGAGGTCGTAACGCATGCGCTCGAGCTCTTGCAGTTGCCGCGTACGAACCGTGGGCGAGTGCTTCTTCGCCATCGTGTCGACGTAACCGCGAATCGAGAACGTCGTGGATGCGGCGACGCCGGCTACATAGCTCAGTGCGCCGCTGCCGACGCCGACGTAGTCGTCTTCGTCGACAATGTATTCGTCGATGGCGCCGTCGCCGCGCGAGAAACACCAGGCCGAACCCATGCCGTAGTCGCTCGTCAGGCGGCTCCGTATCATTCGGTAAAACTCGTATTCCCGCCCGGCGGTTTCGCGTCCGCTGTCGTCCGCCATCTGCAGGCGGACCGAGCGCAGTGCGGCGGGAGCGACCATCAGCGGATAATAAGAAACCTGGTCGACCCGCAGTTCGTCGGCCAGCACGCTCAGATCGTCATCGAGCGACTCGGCCGTCTGCGTCGGCAGATTGAACATCATGTCGACGTTCAGGGTGTCGAATCGACCCTGCGCGGCCCCGAGGCGTTCGCGAATCTGTGCGCCGCTGCCGTAGGTCTGATAGCGACCCATACGCTCGAGTTGATCGTCGTCGAACGACTGCACGCCGACGGACAGTCGATTGACGCCGGATCGCTCGAGCATGCGCAACGCCGGTTCCGTCAATTCCTGCGGGTTCGTCTCGACCGATATTTCCTGTAACGGAAAGAACTCGCGGACGTCCGCGAGCAGCGATTCGAGTTCGTCGGCGTTGACCGTGGGCGTGCCGCCACCGATGTAGAGTTTGCTAAAGCGGAAGCCTCGATTCCGATACCACGCCAGCTCATGACGCAGCGCTGAGAAATATGTCATCGTCCGGTCGGTTTCGTAGCGCACGCGGTGAAACGTGCAGAATGGACACAGCTGGGCGCAGAAGGGGATGTGGATATAGAGTTGCCGCACGCTGCCCGGTTCGGCATCACGCGGCGGCCAGGCGCTTGCGTTATCGTCGAAGCGCATCAGGCGCTGCGACATCGAGCGGGCGATCCTGGTGGTTACCAAAGCGGATAGGCGATCGATCATGATCGGTAGTGCGCCGCGTAGTCGATGACCTGTCCGAAGCTCAGTCCGGCGTCGTTGCTCGGCAGCCTCACCGGCAGTGTCGCGGCGAAACCCTGCGCTGCCAGCGCGTCGATCGTCGCGCGCGCGAGTCTGTCGTTCTGGAAGACCCCGCCGGTCAGGCCGACGCAGTCGATCGCCCTGGTCTCGCGCAGGAGATCCGCGACTCCTGCGATGGCATCTGCCAGTGACAGGTGGAAACCGGCGGCACGTTCTGCAACCGGTATGGAAGTATCCGTCAGCATCGGGACCAGCGGCCGCCAGTCGATGCGCAAAATGCCGAAGTTGTCGGGTTCGAGCGGCAATTCTACGAGTGGTCCGTCCTCGGCCGCGATCGCCTCGAGCTGCATCGGTCCCTGCCCCTCGAAGCTGGTCCGATGCACGTTCAGGATCAGGCTTGCGGCGGCGTCGAACAGCCGTCCTGCCGCGCTGGTTTCGTTGCAGTTCAAGCCGCGCATCCAGGCCTGGCGCACGAGGACAGCGTCCGGCAGATCGGCTTCGCCGGTCCAGGTTTGACCGATTTCCCAGCAAATCGCCGCGGCGCTGCGCCACGGTTCGCGGCCGGCCAGGTCGCCGCCCGGCAACAGGAATGATTTGAGCGATGCGGCGCGTTGCCATGACCCGGGTCGGCCATGCAGAGTCTCGCCGCCCCACAGGCTGCCGTCTGCACCCATGCCGACGCCGTCCCAGGTGAACACCAGCCACTGGTCGATCTCGGGGTGCTCGGCGGCAAGGGCGGACGCGTGTGCGTGGTGATGCAGGATGCTGTGCATCGGCAATTCCTGCGCGCGTGCCCAGCGAGATGTGGCATAGCCCGGGTGCGCGTCGCACAGGATCCTCTCGGCGCGCACCCCATAGAATTCCTGCGTGTCGCTCGCCACCTGGCGCAGGATACTCAGCGCTCGGGGGGAATCCATATCGCCGACGTGCGGTGAGATAACGACGCGATCGTCCCACGCGAGCGCGATGGTGTTCTTCAGGTGACCGCCGAGCGCTATGACGGGATTGTCCAGGCTTTGCGGCAGTTGCAGCTCGAGCGGCGCGCCACCGCGTCCCGGGCGGATGGGTCGAATCGCGTTCGCGACGCGCCGGAACACCGCATCTTCTGCGGGTCGGGCGATCGGACGATTGTGATGCAGGAACGCGTCGGCGACACGGGAGAGCCGCTGCGTCGCCTCGTCGTTGTCGGTCAGCACGGGTTCGCCGGTGACATTGCCCGACGTCGCCACCAGCGGCCCGCCGAAGTCATCGAGCAATAACTGGTGCAGCGGACTGTACGGCAGGAATGTGCCGATCTCGCCGAGACCGGGCGCGATGCCTTCGGCCAGCGAGCAGTCGCGTCGCCTGGGCATCAGCACGATCGGGCGGGCCGGGCTCGTGACGACCGGCACCGCATCATCGGGGATGTCGACATAGCGTCGCGCCGCGTCCAGTCCGTCTTCGCCCGTCGACGGGAACATGACCGCCAGCGGCTTGTCCGGCCGCGGTTTGCGTTGCCGCAGCCTCGCGACGGCGGCCTGGTTGCTGGCATCGCACAGCAGGTGATAGCCGCCGACGCCTTTGACGGCGACTGTCTTGCCGGCGCGCAATGCCCTGACCGCTGCATCGAGCGGCGCGGTCTCTGTCGTCTCCGCCGTGTCGACCGGTGCGTATTGCAGCTGCGGTCCGCATTCGGGGCAGGCCAGCGGCTCGGCGTGGAAGCGCCGGTCGGCCGGATCCGAGTATTCCGCACTGCAGGCCTCGCACAAAGGGAATTCCGCCATCGTCGTGTTGGCGCGGTCGTAGGGCATCGAGCGAATCAGCGTGTAGCGGGGGCCGCACTGGGTGCAGTTGATGAACGGGTAACGGTAGCGGCGGTCGGTCGGCGCGAGCAGCTCGTCCGCGCAATCGCGACACATATAAAAGTCCGGCGGGACGAAGACGCGCGGCTTGTCACCGGACTCGCTGTCGAGAATGACGAAATCTTCACTGTCGGGTTCTGCGATCTCCGCTTCGCGGAGTTCGATAAACGGCTTCGCCAGTGGCGGCGCCCGGTCGATCAGGTCGCGTTCGAAACGCGCCAGTGCGTCCGCGGGTCCCGTGACGACGATCTCGACCGATCCGGTGCGGTTCCTGATCCATCCGGTCAGGCCGAGTTCCTGCGCGAGTCGGTAGACGAACGGCCGGAATCCGACCGCCTGCACCTGTCCCGTGACGACGAGCCGCAGGCCGCCGCTCGCGGCGACCTGCTCGAGGCCTCCCGATCCGGATGCGGTCATGCGGGTCAGCCGCCGGTCGATGCCCGCTTCGCAGCGGGCGCGGATTCCCGAATACCACCAGCCCACCAGACGCGGCATGCGCCTTCGTCCGACACCATGCACGGGCCGATCGGGTGGCGTGGCGTGCAGGCCGCGCCATACAGGCGGCATTCGTTCGGATAGATCTTGCCGAGTACGACGCGAGCGCAGTCGCATCCCGGCGGCATTTCGCCGGCGCGCTTCCGCGCGCTTTCCGACCGAGCGGCATAACGCAGGCGCGCATCACAATCCCGATAGCGCTCCGCGAGACCGAATCCCGAGCCGGGAATGATGCCGATCCCGCGCCAATTCGCGTCGACGACGTCAAAGCATTGCGCGAGCATGGCGCGCGCATGTGCGTTGCCGCCGGGACGCACGACGCCCGGATAGCAATTGATCAGGCGGCACTCGCCCCGGACGAACTGTTCGAGTACCGCGTACGTGGCTGCCAGCAAGCTGTCGGCCTCGAATCCGGCAACGGCGGCCGGCAGGCCATGCTTCTGCGGCACGAACTCCCATTCTTCCGGGCCCATGACGGTCGACACATGACCCGGTGCGATCAGCGTATCGAATCCGGGTGAGTCGGACTCGAG
>CAZISL010000063.1:0-4026 GCA_964541975.1 uncultured Chromatiaceae bacterium
ACGCTGGGCGCAGGTACGCGAGCTAGAAGGCGCGGCCGAGCCGTCGCTCGATGAGTTGCTGAATCGTCTCGCGCCGGCCGATATCGTGCTGGTCGAAGGCTACAAGCATGGCGATCATCCGAAGCTCGAGGTGCGACGCTCGGGCCTCGATCACCCGCCGCTTGCGGACGAGTCGGGGCACGTGCTCGCGGTCGTGAGCGACACCGCAATTGAAGGGCTGTCGGTTCCCTTACTCCCGCGCGACGATGTGGCCGCCATCGCGGATTTCGTACTGCGCGAACTGGCCGTTTGACTTGGACTTAGGGGGACACTCTGCTTTTGGCCGCTTGGCGGCCAAAAGCAGAGTGTCCCCATTCAGTCCTGCAGGAAGCCGGTCGGGTAGAGCGGTGCGATCCGAATCACGTCGCCGGGCTCGACGACCTCGGGTCCTTCAGGCACGACGGCCCAGCAATTGGCCTTTGTCAGCGGTTTTATCTTGAATGACTCCTGCCCGGGCAGCAGCGTGACGCGCAAACGCCCGTCAGCGTCTGCGCGTGCCGATGCCTTGCCGAAAAAACATAATGACGAACGCTTGCGGATGCGTTCGTCGCTGACGGCCGCATGAAAATTCTCAGGCGGCAGACCCTGGAGTCGGCGCAGCGACCTGACGACAAAGAAGCGCAGGCCGACCGCCGCAGCGATCGGGTTGCCGGGCAAGCCGAATAGCAACGTCTTGTTCGGGAGCCGCGCGAACAGCAGCGGCTTCCCGGGCCTGATCGCGACCTTGTGAAACACGATGCGTCCGCCCAACCGCTCGATCGCATCCGGTATCAGGTCATAGCGCCCGGCGGATACGCCGCCGGTCGTCAGGATGACGTCGGCATCGTGACTCGCCGATTCCAGAGCCGCTTCTAGATCCTCGGACCGGTCCGCGACATTTATACGCGTCGTTTGCGTCGCTCCGATGCTTTCAATGAACGCCTGCAGGTATGGTCCGTTGGCATCGCGGATCATTCCCGGATCCGCCGGCGCTCCGGCGTCGGCGAGTTCACTGCCCGTCGTGATGATCGCGATCCGTGGCATGGTCCGCGCCACGATACGGTCGTTTCCGGTCGCCGCCAGCGCCATGACGTCGTGCGGTTCGGCAGGCTGGCCGCCCTCCAGCACGATCTGACCGGCACGAAAATCTTCGCCCGCGGAACGCACGTTGCGGCCGGTTTCCAGCGGTTCGCGTATGCCGATCGCTACGATTCCATTCGCCGCGTCGGTTTCCGTTTCGACGCGTTCGATCGGTATGACTGAGTCGCAGTCCCGCGGCAGCGGTGCGCCGGTCATGATTTCGATCGCCGCGCCGCGGGGCGGTGCGTCCGCGGGCGCGTCGCCGGCGGCCACGATTCCGGTGACGGGAAGATGCAGCGGCGCCTCGGCGGTGGCATCGCTCGTATCAGCGGCCCGCAGCGCGAATCCGTCCATCGCGGCGTTTGCGAAAGCGGGCACGTCCAGTTTGCTGGTAACCGGGTCGGCGTTGGCGGCGTTGCCGATCTGGTCCAGGCTGAGCGGCGTCGCGCCGAGTGGCTCGACGTTCGCGTCAATCAGGTTGAGTGCGTCGGCATAACTGATCATGGTGCGGCAATTCTAGCCGGATTGATCGGGTCGTGGTTCGAAGCGCATTCGCGTCGCTGCTTGCGATGCCCGTGGGCCCGATCTAGCATGGCCGGATTGTCGCCATCATCATGTCAATAATCACTCACGCGGGGCCGCATCAGCGGTAGTCTGGATCAATGTCAGTGCAATACACCCGAACGAGATTCGCAGAGGATCCGGACGTTTTTCAGGTCCGTGTCGGTTTCGAGGCAGCGTCGTGAATCCGGTGGCGCGGGATGGTGCAACGGTCCCGGGTCAGCGTTCCGTGGCGGGTCGGGAAGTTGAGTCCACGGCAGCCGCGCGTTGCGCATGCTACGCGGCGCTGTCCGGGCTCGTCGCATCTCCCCACGATCTGGATCCCCGTTCGGCGTTGCGTGAGCGTATCGGCCTGAGCGAGGCGATCGATTACGCGAGCGAGCTGGACGCGTTGCTCGACCAGTTCGCGGACGTCGACCTCGACGTTCTGAAGCGCGAATACAGCGGGCTTTTCGAGGTTGGCGACGACGGGCCACCCACGCCGATTCGCGAAGATCTGCAGACCGGGCAGCGCGCCGGGACGCGCGAGGACATCATTCGGTTCTATAGCTTCTTTAAGTACAAGCTGAGTGAGCAATACGCCTGGGCGCCTGACCATATGTCCGTCGAGCTCGAGTTCATGCATTTCCTGTGCTATCGCGAGGCAACTGCAGGGCCCGATGAGCACGGTGATGCGCAGTCGTATCAGTTGGCGCAGTTCGATTTTTCGACGCGGCACCTGGCCAACTGGATTCCGCGATTCGCCCAGACCGTTGCGAACGCCGCGCCGCAGTCACTTTACGCGCAGGCGCTGGGTGTGGTGTCCGCATTCGTGCAGAGCGACAACGATTGGCAGGCGTCGACCATTGTGAGTTCAGCATCGGACGACGCTTAGGTGGTCGACGACCGGGACGAATACCGATGGCGTGAGCGATGCCGGTTGATCGGCGCCGTCGATGTCCGGGTAGTGTGCGATCAGGCAGGTGTCGATGGTTCCCGGCCTGAAGTAGAATTCGGTGTGAATAAATAACGATAAGTAGCCTGTCAGGAACATCATGTTATGAGTAGCAATGGAAACAGCGCCGGCGCGTATACGAGTGCCCCGGTCAATACGGTTGTGATCGGCGTCGAGAGTCTCGATGCGTCGCTCGAGTTCTATGCGGGGACACTAGGCCTCGAGGTGTCAGAGTCCCGGAACTGGCAAGGATCCGCTTTCGAGCGGTACTGGCAACTCGCCGCCGGAACCCAGGCGCGATGCGCGTTCCTTGGGCATGGCGCCGATCCCGTGGGCCGCATTCAACTGATGGAATTCGATTCGCCTAACCGAAGACTCGTCAGGGCGCCGGACATTCGCCGGGCGAACGGGCTGTTCAATCTGAACATCTACGCGAGCGATATCGAGAGAGATTTCGAGAAGCTCAAGTCGCAGGGGTTCAATTTCTGGAGTCAGCCGGCCCGCAACAACTTCGGCCCCGCAGTCGGAGAAACCCTGGAAGGCGCATTCGACGGCCCGGACGGTGTCGTCATTAACCTGATCGAACTCATATCAGGTGATCCGAATACTATTATCGGACACATTCTCAAGTTCATCGAGGAATACGGCCGCACGCCCACGGGCTTTACATCGGTCGTCACGACGGCGCACAGCGTGCTCGACATGGAGAAGGCGCTCGAGTTCTATTACGGGCCGCTGAACATGACGTTGTTTATCGAGTCGGTACTCGAGGGGCCGGAGACGAATCGTGCCCTGTGTCTGCCCGAGGATTGTCGCACCCGGAGCGTCATCGTCCAGGGCGAGCATGAGTACGGCAAGATCGCTCTTGCGACGCCAATGAATTACGAGGTCCCGAACCTGGTGCCCGCTGCCGTGCCACCCAATATTGGCTATTTGGCCCAGTCCTTCCAGGTCGCGGATATCGACCAAGCGGCGAGTGCCTGCGCCGCCGTCGGCGCGGAGGAGTTCTCGGCGCCGATGGAGATCGATTTGCCGGGCCGTGGTGCGTGCGCGTCGATGATCGTGCGTAATCCGGGCAGCGGCGCGCTGCAGGAACTGTTTCAGGTTATCTAGCGAGGGTTTGCATTCGCTGCGGGCATCCGCGGCGCCGCAGGGCACGCTGCGAATCGGTTTACCCGGATGAACCGAACCCTTTGATATTTGTTATAAATCCGGTTGCCCCAAGGGCATAGAATCGTAGCCATCAAGTAAGCTCACCCGAGGGCCCGGCATTCCGGGCAGGGCACCAGATCCGCATTGATGGCCGCGACCAAGCGCCGACGTCCGCGCCCGTATCAGGAGATTGAAATGAAACTATCGGTCATACTTTGGGGTATCCCGCAGGCGATTCGAGCGTGTGCCGCCGTGTACCCCAAGTTCGCGGAACGCCTTAA
>CAZISL010000064.1:0-6624 GCA_964541975.1 uncultured Chromatiaceae bacterium
CATGTGCTGCTCCACCAGGTCCAGCAGTTCGGCGACATCTTCGTCGGCCTCGACCGGATCGAGGTCGACCATCTCGCCGTTGCATTTGTCCGCGAAATCGCCGGCCTCGTCGAGGACGTAAGCGACGCCGCCCGACATGCCAGCCGCGAAGTTCAGCCCGGTACCGCCGAGGATGACGACGCGACCACCGGTCATGTACTCGCAACCGTGATCGCCCACGCCTTCCACGACTGCTTTCGCACCGCTGTTGCGCACGCAGAAACGTTCAGCGGCCTTGCCGCGCAGAAAAGCGGAGCCTCCCGTCGCGCCGTAGAGCACGACGTTACCGACGATGAGGTTGTCCTGCGCGACGAACGTGGCCTGCTTGTGCGGATAGACGATGATCTTGCCACCCGACAGGCCCTTGCCGACGTAGTCGTTGGCATCGCCCTCGAGTTCGAGCGTGATGCCCGACGCCAGGAACGCGCCGAGACTCTGACCGGCCGAACCATCCAGCTTGATATGGATCGTATCGTCAGGAAGACCGTGCTCGCCGTGACGCTTCACCAGTTCGTGGCTCAGCATCGTGCCGACGGTGCGGTTCGTATTGACGATCGGGAGTTCGAAGCGCACCGGCGTGCCGTCCTCGAGCGCCGGTTGCGCGAGCTCGATGATCTGATTGTCGAGCGCCTTTTCCAGACCATGATCCTGCTTCTGCGTGCAACGGACTTCGACGCGCTCGTGCGCTCGGAACGCGGGCGCGAGGATCGGCGCCAGATCCAGACCATCGGCCTTCCAGTGGTCGATCGCAGCGCGAGCCTCGAGCGCCTCGGTGCGTCCGATCATCTCGTCGATGGTGCGGAAGCCGAGCTCCGCCATCAGCTGCCGGGCCTCTTCGGCGACCTGGAACAGGTAGTTCACGACGTACTCCGGCTTGCCTGCGAACTTCGCCCGCAATACGGGGTCCTGCGTCGCAATACCGACGGGGCAGGTATTCAGGTGGCACTTGCGCATCATGATGCAGCCGAGCGTGATCAGCGGCGCGGTCGAGAAGCCGAATTCCTCCGCGCCAAGCAGCGCCGCGACGACGACGTCGCGACCGGTGCGCAGTCCGCCATCGGTCTGCAGAATCACGCGGCTGCGCAGGTCATTCAGCACGAGCGTCTGATGCGTTTCCGCGATCCCCAGCTCCCACGGCAGACCCGCATGCTTGATGCTGGTCAGCGGCGATGCGCCCGTGCCGCCGGTATCACCCGAGATCAAGATGTGATCGGCATGCGCCTTCGCGACGCCGGCCGCGATCGTGCCGACGCCAACCTCGGCGACGAGCTTTACGCTGATACGTGCCGACGGATTCGAATTCTTGAGGTCGTGGATCAGCTGCGCCAGGTCCTCGATCGAATAAATGTCATGGTGTGGCGGCGGGCTGATCAGACCGACGCCCGGCGTCGAATGCCGAATACGCGCGATATTGCCGTCGACCTTGCGGCCGGGCAGCTCGCCACCCTCACCCGGTTTCGCGCCCTGCGAGACCTTGATCTGCAGTTCGTCGGCATTCGCCAGATACCAGGTCGTGACGCCGAAGCGGCCGGATGCGATCTGCTTGATCGCGGAACGCTTCGAGTCGCCGTTCGGCAGCGGAATGAACCGCTCGGGATCCTCACCGCCTTCGCCGGTATTGCTCTTACCGCCGAGCCGGTTCATCGCGATCGCGAGCGACTCGTGCGACTCGGCCGAGATCGAACCGAAGCTCATCGCGCCGGTGCAGAAACGCTTGACGATCTCGCTCGCGGGTTCGACCTCGTCGAGCGACACGGCCGGGCCCGCCACGCCGGGCTTCAGGTCCAGCAGACCCCTCAGCGTGCGCTTGTCGTTGTTAATGTGGCTCGCGAAACGCCGATACGCGTCCGCATCGTTATTGCGCGCCGCGATCTGAATGTCGTGAATCGAATCGGGGTCCCATGCGTGACGCTCGCCAGTGCTGCGCCAGTGAAACTCGCCAGGATTCGGCAGCGACGGCGAGGCATCGGCATCGGTGTCTGGATAGCCCAGCGCATGGCGACGGCGGGCCTCGGTTTCGAGCACGTCGAAACCAACGCCGGCGACGCGGCTCGCGGTGCCCACGAAGCAACGGTCGATGACTTCGGCGCCGAGCCCGAGACCTTCGAAGATCTGCGCGCCCTTGTACGACTGTAGCGTCGAGATACCCATCTTCGCCATGACCTTGAGCATGCCCTTTGCCGTGCCCTTGCGGTACGCGGCGACGATGGCGTCGTCATCGGGAAATACATCCTTGTCCAGCCGACCTTCGCGGCGTGCCTGCCATAGCGACTCGAAAGCGAGGTATGGGTTGATCGCATCGGCACCATAGCCCGTCAGCAAACAATGATGCTGCACCTCTCGCGCCTCGCCGGTTTCCAGCACGATGCCAATACGCGTGCGCTGGGCGCGGGCGACGAGGTGATGATGCACGGCGCCGCAAGCAAGCAGTGTGCTGACCGGAATGCGTTCCTCGCTGATCGCGCGATCGGACAGCACGACGAGACTGAAGCCGTCCTCGATTGCCTGCTCGGCCTCGGCACAGATGCGCTCGAGCGCGCCGACCAGCGACCCGTCCTTACCGAACGTGATGTCGATCGCCTTCGTGCGCCAGCCGCGATGATCCATGTGAAGAATCGCCGACAGCTCTTCGTTGGTCAGAACCGGGTGTGGAATCTGCAGGCGCTCCGCATGCTGCTCGGTGGTCTCGAGCAGATTACGCTCCGGCCCGACATAGCACTCCAGCGACATGACGACTTCTTCACGAATCGAATCGATCGCCGGATTCGTGACCTGGGCGAACAATTGCTTGAAGTAGTCGTAAATCATGCGCGGCTTGTCGGACAGGCAAGCCAGCGCGGAGTCGTTACCCATCGAGCCGACCGGGTCACGCAACTCGCGCACGAGGGGTAGCAGCATGAACTGCATCGTCTCGGTCGTGTAACCAAACGCCTGCATCCGGTGGAGCAACGAATCGGGCTCGAAGCCATGCGCTTCGTTTTCTGTTCCGAGGTCCGTCAGCGTGATCCGCTGATCGGCCAGCCATTGCTTGAATGGCAGGCGATTCGCGAATTCGTCCTTGAGCTCCCGGTCGGGAATCAGCTGCCCCTTTTCGAAATCAACCAGAAACATGCGGCCGGGCTCGAGGCGACCCTTCTCCCTGACGATCTCCGGGTCGACCTTCAGCACGCCGACTTCGCTCGCCATGATGACGCGGTCGTCGTGCGTCAGGTAATAGCGGCTGGGCCGCAGGCCGTTGCGGTCAAGTACGGCGCCGATGTAGCGACCATCGGTAAACGCGATCGACGCCGGGCCGTCCCATGGCTCCATCAAGCAGGAGTGATACTCGTAGAACGCGCGCTTGTTCTCGCGCATCTGCTCCTGCTTCTGCCAGGCTTCGGGCACCATCATCATGACGGCTTCCTGCAGCGTGCGGCCGGTCATCAACAGGAACTCCAGGACGTTATCAAAAGAGCCGGAATCCGAGGTGTCCGGCTCGACGATCGGGAACAGCTTCGAGATCGAATCACCAAACAGGTCACTCGCAACGACGCCTTCGCGGGCGCGCATCCAGTTAACGTTGCCGCGCAGCGTGTTGATCTCGCCGTTGTGAGACATGAAGCGATTCGGCTGTGCGCGATCCCAACTCGGGAAAGTATTCGTCGAGAAGCGTGAGTGCACCATCGCCAGATGCGATGTGTAGTCCGGATCGATCAGGTCGGGATAAAAATGAAAGACCTGGTCGGGCGCGAGCATGCCTTTATAGATGATGACTTTCGTCGACAGGCTGCAGATAAAAAATGCCTTCGCCTGGCTCAGGCTCTCGTCGTTGCGCAGCAGGTGGCTGGCGCGTTTGCGAATCAGGTACAGCTGGCGCTCGAAAGCATCGCCTTCGAGACCATCGGCTGCTGCTATGAACAGCTGCTCGATCTGCGGGCAAGCCGCGCGCGCCGTCGGGCCGATGTCAGCCTTTTCCGGGTCGGTCGGTACCTCTCGCCAGCCGACGATCGTCTGACCTTCTTCGGAACAGATGCGCTCGATTTCAGCTTTGCACTTCGCACGCTGGCCACCCGCTGTTGGCAGGAAAACGATGCCGGCGGCGAACCTGCCCGGCTCGGGCAGCTCGGTGTCGAGCTCCTCGCGCGCGATCTTGATCAGAAACTCATGCGGCAGGGCGGTCAGGATGCCGGCGCCGTCGCCGGTGTTCTGCTCGCTACCGCGGGCGCCGCGATGATCCATGCTGCACGCGATCAGGTCGGCGTCTGCAACGATCTGGTGGCTTCGTTCGCCTTTAATGTGCGCGACGAAGCCGACGCCACAGGCGTCCTTCTCGTTCTCGGGGCTGTAGAGCCCCTGAGCCGCATCGAATTTTTCCGGCAGTCTAATACTCATGCTTTTAAAATCCGCGACTTACCGTCGCCCATCGGTCCGCGTCCGTCCTTGCGCGCGCCGTAGCGGCAGCGCAGCCTCGTCGGAAACGGGCTCAAAATCATCACTCGCTCAATAGAAGCGGTCGTGGCAATCCCCTGGTGCTTCGTCGGCGGCACCGACCTTTCGGTCTCCCCGGGGGCGCTGCGCTCAGTCTTGGGCTGCCGTAACCATTTGTTTTTACTGCGGTAGATAACCGAATTGATGGTTACGAATCGGCCGCCCAGAACCGCGCATTATAGGCTACGACAACGCCCCGGCTCAATGGGCCGCGAAGTTTCGGGGGAATTGGACTAATAGTCACGGATATGTGAACTTTGCTCCCGTCGAAACAAACGGCTTTCCGGCGACCAACCATGCAAAACGGCCACATCAAAGACGTTCTGGACTACTGGTTCTCGGATAGCGATCTCGACTCTCCGACGCTGGACAGCCGCATGGACCGCTGGTTCGGCTCGAGCGAAGAGCTGGACAAAGAGATCGGCGAACGCTTCGGCGAGCTCGTCGAACAGGCTTCCGGCGACGAATTGGACGCATGGGCCGAACAACCCGAGGGCCGACTCGCCCTGATCATTTTGCTCGACCAGTTTCGCCGCAACATCTATCGCGGCAAACCCGAGTGTTTCGAGCAGGATAAAAAGGCGTTGAAGATCTGCATCGAAGGGACCATGTCGGGCGTGCACAAGCATCTGTCGGCGGAGCAACGCGTCTTTTTCTTCATGCCTTTGCAGCACGCCGAGTCGCTGAAGATTCAGGACAAATCAGTCAGCATCTATAATGCGCTCGCGGACAGCGTCTCCGACACGTTGCGCGAAACGTTTGCTACCTGCGCGCAGTTTGCCGAATTGCACCGCGACATCGTCGCCGAGTTCGGTCGATTCCCGCACCGCAATGCGGTCCTTGGACGCGCGAACACCGAAGCCGAAGCGACCTACCTGTCCGGAGGCGCACCGTCTTTCGGCCAGTAACCCAGGAATAGAAATCGAATGAACTACAGCTCCCCACGGCGCGTCGCGATTGTCGGCGGCGTACGCATCCCGTTTGCCCGCGCTCACACCGCGTACGCCAAATCCTCCAACCAGGACATGATGACCGCCGTGCTCACCGGCATCGTCAACCAGTACAACCTCAAGGGAGAGACACTCGGCGACGTGTCGAGTGGCGCCGTTATCAAGCACGCACGCGACTGGAACCTGACGCGTGAGAGCGTGCTCGGCAGCGGACTGGCCGCGGAGACGCCGGCCTTCGACCTGGCACGCGCATGCGGCACCGCGCTCGAGGCGGCGATCCTGATCGGCAACAAGATCGCGTTGGGGCAAATCGACTCGGGCATCGCGGGTGGCACGGACAGCATCAGCGATACGCCTATCGTCTATCCGGATCACTATCGCGAGATCCTGATGGAAAGCGCAACGGCGCGCTCGTTCGGCGCCAGGATCAAACCCTGGTTACGGCTCAGGCCTCGCGACTTCAAGCCCGAGCTGCCCGGCGTGGCGGAGCCGCGTACCGGCCTCAGCATGGGGCAGAGCACGGAGCTGACGGCGAAGGCCTGGGGCATCACCCGCGAGGCGCAGGACGAGCTGGCGCTGGCCAGTCATAAACAAGCAGCCGCGGCATGGGAAGAAGGCTTTTACTCGGACATCGTCGTGCCGTTCCAGGGGCTGGAAGCGGACAACAATGTCCGTGCCGATACGTCGATGGAAAAGCTCGCGAAACTTAAACCTGCATTCGACCGTAGCTCTACCGGCACGATGACGGCCGGCAACAGCACACCGATGACCGACGGCGCCGCCGGCGTCTTGCTGGCCTCGGAAGAATGGGCGGCCAAACGCAACCTGCCGGTGCTCGCCTATCTGCGCTATGGCAAAGTCGCGGCGATCGATTTCATCAAGAAGGAAACGCTGTTGATGGCGCCGGCCTATGCCGTGTCAGCGATGCTCAACGATGCCGGTCTGACGTTTGACGACATCGACCTCTTCGAGATTCACGAGGCCTTTGCCGCACAGACGCTGGCGACGATGAAAGCCTGGGAGTCCGAAGAATTTTGCCGCGACAAGCTCGGCCGCAGCGAACCGCTCGGCCCGATCGACCGCAGCAAGCTCAACATCAAGGGCGGCAGTATCGCCGTCGGTCACCCGTTTGCGGCGACAGGCGGACGGATACTCGCCAGCCTGGCGA
>CAZISL010000065.1:0-10024 GCA_964541975.1 uncultured Chromatiaceae bacterium
GTCGCGACCGCATCCATCGGCGATCTGACGAAGAACGGGCCCAATGAAGACTCGGCGGCCATTATCCCGGTTAACGATAATTACATGGTGCTGATCGTCGCCGACGGCGTCGGTGGAATCGTCGGCGGACGGAAGGCCTCGAACCTGACGATTGAGACGATCAGCAAGTCCATCCGCAGCATCGACGAAACCAGCGGCGGGAAATTGCGTAGCGCTATCCTGGACGGCATCGAGATGGCTAACCAGAAGGTTCTCGATCTCGGTACGGGGTCCGCTACAACGCTCGCGCTCGCGGAGATCGGACCGAATTACGTGCGCACGTATCACGTCGGCGACTCAATTCTGATGATCTGCGGCCAGCGAGGAAGACTGAAGCTCGTCACGACCCCGCATTCGCCGATTGGCTTCGCCATGGAAGCGGGATTGCTGAACGAGAAGGAAGCGCTCCAGCACGCCGAACTGAACCTGATCTTCAACGTCATCGGGTCGGCGGACATGCGCATCGAGATTGGCTCGGAAACGCCACTCGCGCCCTTCGATACGCTGTTAATCGCGAGCGACGGACTCACGGACAACGTCATGCAGGAGGAGATGATCCGCTCGATCCGCAGCGGCCCCGTGGACACAGGACTGGTAAAGCTGACGGACCTGGCGCAGGGCAGGATGGCCAACAAAGTCGAAGGGAAGCCGTCAAAACCGGACGACTACACGGTGATCCTCTACCGGCCAGCGCGGCCGAAACTGAAGAAGAATAACTGACTGAATCTCCAGTCTAGCCTCCGGCGGCTGCGACGGCGCCGAAGTGCGAAATTGCCAGCTGCTTCGCGGCGCTGAAATCGTTCTTGCCGCTGCCCAGCTTCGGCAGTTCGTCGACGGGCACGAATGCCGACGGCTGCATGAGCGTGTTTAATTCGGAGTTGTTGACCAGCCGCCTGAGCTCATCTTCGTGGATACCCGGCGTGTACAGAAGCACGACCTGCTCGCCCTTCCTGGGATCCGGTATCGCCGTCGCCGCCACCTCGACGTCCTCCGGGAGCAACGGCGAGAGCGCCGTTTCGATCGCGCCGAGACTGATCATCTCACCACCGATCTTGGCAAATCTCGAATAGCGGTCGACGACTGTCAGGAACCCGTCTTCGTCGACATGCCCCTTGTCACCGGTCTTGTACCAGCGAATGCCGTCGATCTCGACGATCGCGTCGGCCGTGCGTTCCAGATCATCGAGGTATCCGACCATGACCTGGCTGCCGCCGAACATGATCAGGCCATCCTCGCCGACCGGCAGCTGCCGAAGTGTATCCGGGTCGACGACCCGGAAACTGCCGCCGGGCAAGGGCATGCCGACCGTGCCCATCTTGGACCCGTACTGAACCCGAAAATCGCCGGAGTCCAGGCGGTCGGGCACGTTAACGCTCGCGACCGGCGTCGTTTCCGTCGTGCCATAGCCTTCGTAGATATCTTTGTTGAACTTCAGCTTGAATGCGTTGCGCACTTCGGGATCGAGCTTCTCGGCGCCAGCCACGACCAGCCGCAATGATTCCAGCATCAGCGGATGAATGCGCTTGTTGCGATTGAACAGCCGCAGGAAGGTCGACGTCGCGCAAAATACCGTCGCCTGAAATCGCGCGATCGCCTTCGCCACGTTGTGAACGTCGGTCGGATCCGGATGGAACGCCGCCGGAATACCCTCGACGACCGGCATCAGGCCGGTCACGGTCAGTCCGAATGCATGGAACAGCGGCAGGGTCGACATGAAACAGTCCTGCTCGCGGACGTCGAGCACGTCCGCTACCTGCTTGATGTTGGCCATGATGTTTCGATGGCTCAGTACGACGCCCTTCGGCTCGCCCTCGCTGCCGCTCGAAAACAGGATCGCGGCGGGATCATCGAGGTGAAGGCGGCGGCCATACAATGCCCGCACCATCCACACCGGCAGAAATCTCGACGCGATCAGTGCGAACAGCTTGCTGACGCCGCCGATCTCGTCACGCACATCCTCGAGATAGCACACGCGAACGTCGACGAGCAGTTCGTCGACGTCGACTCCCCGGCCCGCGAGTTTCTTGCAGAAGCGCCGCGACGTGTAGACGCTGACGATATTCGCCTTGGCCAGAGCCGCCCTGATCGCCTTGGCGCTGGCCGTGTAGTTCAGGTTCACAACGGTCTTGCCGAGCAACATGACCGCCAGGTTCGCGATAACGCCGGCCGAGCTGGTCGGCAACAACAAACCGATGTTCTGCTCCCGACTGCGCCTCGCGATCTGCCGCGAAATCAGCAACACGGCGAGCAACATGCGATAACCGGAGATGGTCGAATTGTCGAAGGCATCGCCGACCGACAGATTGTCGCCCTCCTTGCGCGCCGTCTTCATCCACGCGTGCGGAATTGGGTCGAGCGACGACGCATAGTTCTCCCATGCCTCGATCGACAGATCAAAGATGTGCTGCTTCAGTTCGGGCGCCGGCGTGTCAATCGGCAGAGGCCGGCCGAATGCGCAGATCACGTCGCGACGCAGCCTGCTGTCACGGGTCTTGCGCAACCACGCGCTCGACCGGGAGAAGCGGCTGCCCCACAGGCCACGGAGGTAGAACGGAACGATGACGCCGTCGACACCGTCGACGGCGCGCTCGTAGCCGCGCTTGAATTCACCGAGCTGACCGTTGCGGCTGATGGCGCCCTCGGGAAACAAGCAGACGACCTCGCCTTTCCGCAGCAATTCATTGATGGTTTCCAGCGCTTCCGCGCTCTGCCCCGCCGCGATCGGCACAACGCCGAAGAAATTCATGAACCACTTCAGGTACCAGCGCTGATAGATCGCACGCAGCATGACGAAACGCACGGGCCGCGGGCAAGCGATCTGCACGATTGCCCAGTCGAGCCAGCTGATGTGGTTGCCGAGCAGTAACACGCCGCCGCGGTTCGGCAGGTGCTCGAAACCGACGACCTCGATGCGATTCGTCACCGCGAAGAGCCGACTGACGACATAGCGCACCAGCGACTGCGGCAGCCGGTAGATGGTGTAGAGGCTGCCGATGAACGCGACCAGTGTCAGCAGGGTGAACAGCCCCGTCCGGCTCGCACCCATGACTGAGAATACGATCGTCAGCGCCAGGAACAGCAGCATGACGATATTCTGGATCCAGTTGTTGCCGGCCAGGATCGTCCCGAGTTGACGCTCATCGGCGTGGAACTGGATCAGCGCATTCAACGGCACGATCAGCATGCCACCGAACGTGCCGAGCACCAGGAAGTCCAGAAACAGCAACGACGTCGACTGCAGCTGCGGCAGCAGGAACAACGCCAGGACGAAACCGATCGATCCCAGGGGAATCAGGCCGGTTTCGATGTAGTCGCGCGATGCCCGGCCGGCGATCAACGACCCGAGAATGATACCGATCCCGGATGAAGCCAGCAGGCCCTGCACAACAACCGTGCTGTCGATTCCGAGCGATTCCTTCGCATGCGCAGGGAACGCCGCCAGTACGACCTGCGACACGCCCCAGAACACGGACAAGCCCACGATCGATAGCCAGATCGTCCGGTTTGACAGGATGCTGCGCAGGTTCGCGTGCAGGTACTTCCCTTTCGCGTACTGCTTGACGTCGAACGCTGTGGCGATCGTCGGGACGTCCTGGATCGGCAGGTTGAAAGTGCTGAAGAACTCGAGCGTCGCGCAAGCCACGAGCACCCATCCCAAGGGCGCAATGAGTCGCAGCAACTCGGCTTCGTCCGCGTAGCTTGCGCCGCTCAGCAATTGCTCGAACATGATCGAAAACACGAATGTGCCGAGCAGGATCGCGACGATCGTCGTGGCCTGCACGACCGCATTGGCGACGGCGATCCGTTCCTGGCCGACCAGTTCCTTGATGTAGCCGTACTTGGCCGGGGAATAAAAGGCGCTCTGCACGGCGAGCAGGAACGTCATCGCGAACGACAGCCAGAACCAGCCGAGATAGTAGAACAGCGTGATCAACAGCGTCAGGATCACGGCAATACCGGCGCTGAAGCGAATGACGACTGGCTTCTGCAGGCGATCGGAGAGATAGCCCGCCGGGGAAAACAGCAGGACGAATGGCAACAGGATCAGCCCGTTGACGATTGCTGTCAGGACGACCTGCGCCTCGCCGTCGTAGGTCTTGAACACCGTGTTCTGGATCAGAATCTTGTGGCCGAGATCGACGAACGCGTTCAGGAACAGGACCGCGACGAACGCGAAGAATCCAGGAATTTTGAACAGTCGGCCCATGGTTTCAGGAGAATATCCCACTCGATGTCAGTTCACGAGCCGAAAATGGAGCACACGGTCCGTCAGTCGGGCGCCATGGCGTCTTCCACCATCGCCTGAGCAAAAAATCTCGAGATCGTCAGTCTGCTCAGCGTCCAGGCGGCACTCGAGCGGAAGGTCAAGGTCTTCCTGAACGGACTGTCGCCCTGACCGCATCGAGCCCTGCGACCGGCTCCAACATTGCGACCTGCCCGCCGCACTGTAGAATGCCCCTTCCGACTCGAGGAGAACAAGAAATGACCAACGAATCCACGCTCAAACCGTTCGAGAAAGGCGACGTCTTCGTCGGCGCAACGCTGCTGAACAACCCGGACGACGATCACGCGGGCGACGGTCGGATCATCCAGTTCGACGCCGACCTGAACGAGAAAGGTGTGCTTTGGACCGAGGGCACGACGCACCTGATCGGCGGCCTCAAATTCGGCCCTGACGGCAACCTGTGGGCTTTCGACAGCGCCGCCTACAAGGTTTTGCGCATCAGCCCGCAAGGCGAGCAGTTACCGGACATCGATTTCGGCAACCGGTCATTCTCCAGCGTCAATTTCCTGCCCGACGGCTCGCTCGTGATCGGTGAGCACCTCGTCGGCAAGGAGATTCGACTCCCGCCCGATCGCCCGCTCGGCACGACGCTGCCGATCATGCCCGGTACCGACCGATTCGGCGACGGCCACGTTTATCGTTTCGACATGGAGGGCAACCAGATCAAGGAGTATGCGACGAAGACGCACGGCGGAATGCCGGGCTTCCTCGGCTGCACGTCTGCGACGCTGGCGCCCGATAACAAGACCCTGGTCTACTGCTCCGAACTGGGGACAGAAGTCTCGCGCTATGACCTCGAAGCCGACGAGCAGTTGCCGGACCTGATCAGTTACGAGCCGAACGCTGGCGAGGTCGCCATCACGCCGTGTTACCTGCCGGACGGCACGTTGCTGTATGTCATGGCGAATTTCGGCAAGGGCTTCTTCCTGCAGACGATCGACGCCGACGGCGGCGTGGTGCGCACGTACGACATGCCGGGACCCGGTTGGGCCGCGCTCGGCCCGTCGATCGAGGAAAACATGGCCTTCATCGGGAATTTCTTCACCGGCAGTTTCATGAAGTTCGACCTCGCCAACGGTGCGGCTGTTTGCAGCGCGGATACGGGCGTGGAGCGCTCGCTGGCCGGTATCGCTCAATACGCCGGCTGAAGGATCCGGCCGGGGAACGCTGCAATGCCGAAAGAAAGCGGGCCACCCCAGCTCGACTTCGAGTATCTGCGCGGGCAGATCGTCGGCGCGGACTCCACGTTCGCGACACCGTTCGGCGATCGACTGATGGTGTACTGCGACTACACGGCGTCCGGCCGTTGCCTGCTGTTCGTCGAAAACTACCTCGAGAGCCTGCAGCGCAATTACGCGAACACGCATACCGAGGACGACATCACCGGCCGCAGCATGACTGCGCTGCTGCATGAAGCCGAGGCGACGATCAAGGACGCGGTCAACGCCGGACCCGACGGGCGGATCATCGCCGTGGGCACCGGGGCCAGTGGCGCGATCGACAAGCTGCAGCAGATCCTCGGCGTTGCCTGCCCGCCGGCGACGCGGGAACTGCTGACGCGCGCCATGGACGAATGCATCGGGACGGAACAGCGCCATGCCTGCGAGGCTTTACTGACGAAACTGCAGCCGGTTGTGTTCGCCGGCCCCTATGAACATCACTCGAATGAGATTTCCTGGCGACAGGGCCTCGCCACGGTCGTCAACGTGGACCTGGACGGCGACGGCGGCATCGACCTCGAACAACTGGAAGGCCTCCTGCAACTGCCGGAATACCAAGGGCGCCTGAGGATCGGGTCATTCTCGGCGGCGTCGAACGTCACGGGTATGCGCTCGCCGATTCACGAAATTGCGCGGCTCCTGCATCGCCACGATGCAATAGCCTGCTTCGACTACGCGGCCAGCGCTCCCTACGTTGATATCGACATGAATCCGCCGGGAGACGACGCTGCAGCCATCGATGCGATCTTCATTTCCCCGCACAAATTCCTGGGCGGACCCGGCTCGAGCGGCATCCTCGTCTTCAACAAGAAAATCTACAACGAGCGGCTTGCACCGACGGTGGCGGCTGGCGGCACGGTCGACTACGTCGGACCAATCGACCACGATTTTATTCGCGACATCGAGGAGCGCGAAAAAGCCGGCACACCTGGCGTCCTGCAGACACTGAAGGCGGCGCTCGTGTTCTCGATCAAGGAACAGCTCGGATCCGGCGTGATCGAAGCGCGTGAGCACGAGTTGCTGACCCGGGCGCTCAGTCGCTGGAGCGCGAACCCCCGCATGGAGGTGCTGGGCAACCAGGAACCTGCGCGTCGAATCGGTATCGTCTCCTTCAACATCAAGGAGCCGAACGGGCGTTACCTGCACCCGAAATTCATGACGGTACTCCTGAATGACCTGTTCGGAATCCAGTCGCGTGCAGGCTGTTCCTGTGCCGGCCCTTATGGTCACCGTCTGCTGCACATCGACCTCGACCGATCAGAGCGCTACCGGCACTGGATCGGCAAGGGCTACGTCGGCATCAAGCCAGGCTGGTGCCGCGTCGGCTTTCATTACACGATGGACGATGCCGAAGCTGACTACGTCATCGACGCGGTTGACTTCGTCGCGAGAAATGGCCAACTGTTCCTGCCGCTATATGAATTCGACCTGCACACGGGCGCGTGGAGCCACCGGCAGGACCAGCCGCTCACGGAGAGCCTGTCTCTGGCAGCGGCGATCGAGGCATGTGGCTGCGAGGCCACCGCAAGACCGGCCGCCGAACGACGGCAGCTTTACGACAGTTATTTGCGTGCAGCAAACGAATGGGCGACGCGGCTCGAGGCCACGGATGATTCCGACGAGGTGGTGCTGGACGGCGAGCTCGGCGAACTGCAGTTTTTCGTGCAGAAGTGCCGGGTATCACAGCCCGAGTAGTGTCTCCTACCAGGGAATGATCGTTCCGTCGTACTGGTAGAACGAACCGGTGGTCTCGACCGTCAGACCGTCGATGTTGCGCATCATGTCACTGACCGCGTCCGGCGTCGGCCGCAGCATCTTCTTCGGCAAACCCGCCATGAAGTCGGTATCCGTAGGACCCGGATTTACCATGGCCACACTGACGCCCTTGCGTTTCAGCTGCAGCGCCAGATTCTTCATGGCCATGTTCAGCGCGGCCTTGCTGCTGCGATAGAAATACAAACGTGGTTGCATTGCCTTGGTGATCGAGCCCTCGCTACTGGAGACGGTCACGATCTTCTTATCGCGGCTCGCAATGACGTGCGGGTAGAACGCCTCCGAGATCTTCATCGGCGCGAGCGTATTCACCTCGAGCACCTGGCGCCAGACATCCCACTGCATGTCGAGAAAAAACTGGTTATCTCCACCGCCACCGATCCCGGCGTTGTGCAACAAGAGATCGATCGGCGTGTCGACGTATTGCGTCGCCAGCGCATCCACGCGGTCGAAATCGGTCACGTCCAGTTGTTCGATCGTAATGTTTGGATGCTCGGCGGCGAGCGCCTTCAGGGCGTCGGCCTGTTCGGGCTTCCGGGCTGTCGCGATGACGTTCCAGCCGCGCTCGGCATACTGCCTGGCAAACTCGAAACCGATGCCGCGATTTGACCCGGTGATCAGCACGGTCGGCACGTAATCGGCCGCAAAACTGGCCGGGTCGGCCGGATCCGGAAACTGCTTCATCAGCGCCGCGCCTCCATGGGCCGCCGAAAATGCCGCGCCCGTCAGCGACAGGGCCAGCAAGCCCGCGGCGATGGCCACCAATTGCGGGCGAACCGCTACGCTATAAAACGATGAACGCATCCTGACAACTCCGTTTGCAATGAATCTTTCGCAGTTTCCCTACCACGGGATAATTTCGCCGTCGTAGTTGAAGAACGAGCCGGTATTCTCGAGCGTGAACCGGTCGATATTGCGAATCATGTCCGCGGCCGCGACCTCGGGCTCGCGAATATTTGGAATCGCTTTGCGAAACCGTGGATCTATAAAGTCAGTCGCGGTCGCGCCGGGCGTGACGAGCCCAACGATGATGCCGCGCCGCGCAACCTGAAGCGCCAGGTTCGTCATCATCATGTTGACCGCTGACTTGCTGCTCCGGTACCAGTACAGCATCGGCATACTGACGCTGGCGATGGAGCCCTGGCTGCTCGACACGGTAATCATCTTCTTCAGCGCGCTGGCCTTGACGTGATCGCGAAAGGCCTCGCACATCTTTATGGGACCCACGGCGTTTACTGCTATCACGTCGTAGAACACTTCGTATTCCAAACGGCCGAAAATCTGGTTCTGGATACCGCCGCCGATGCCGGCGTTGTTCAACAGGATATCGATGGGCATGTTGGCGTACTTCGCAGCCAGGCCGTCGATAGCAGAGTGTTCGAGCACGTCCAGTTTCTCGACGTGTACGTTCGGATTGCCGGCCGCGATCGCGTTCAGGTCGGTAGCGTCGTCGGGATTGCGGCACGTCGCGATGATACGACAGCCGCGTTCGGCGTACTGGCGAGCGAACTCCAGCCCGAGACCGCGGTTGGCGCCCGTGATCAGCACGGTCGTCATGCTTTCCGCCGGCGCCGGCAACGGCGTCACTCCAGATTCCGTCGCCGCAGCCTTGCTCACGCCCATGGCACCCGCCATCAGCATGCCGATGCCTGCGACGAATTCGCGACGGCCAGTTTCAGGCTCATCGCCGTCGCGGAAATGCTCGTCGTCAAAAATTTTCATGCAGCCCCTCCCGTGGTACACGAAGCATACTTGATCGGCCATCCGGCGAGACGGCGACTTCGCAAGCGATAGCGGAGATTACCCCGCAACCTTGAGCTTTGCCGCGGCCTGCGATCCATCGATCAACGGAACCTGATCGAGCACCCATCCCTTGGTCTCGCGACGGGCCGGACTGGGTATCGCATAAGCGACCTTATTCTTGTTGCGCCTGACCTCGTCCGTGTCGATACGCCAGCCTTTGGCGTCCCACTCGCGGAGTCGATCGCGGTACATCAGGATGCACTTGTCTGACGGAACCATAAACTCTTTCGTGTTCGTATCCGGCGTCAGCACCGGATGCAGGTCCTCGATGATCACAACATCCTGATTAGCAACGTATTTATTGCGCTGATTCATGAGTTCGTCGTGCTCGGGCTCGAGCATGCAATTACGCATGCACAGCAGGTAGATGTGGATATTCTCCTCGTCGATCGGGCGCTCGAACAGGTATTGATGGAAGTGGTAATCCGGACTCGGATGAATGTACGTCCAGACCTGGTTGGGACCGTGATGACCGGTTCCGACTTCCATATCCCCGGCCTGCTCGCGCAGCTTCTTCATCTCGCCTGCCTGCAACGGTGGCGCATTGAAGGTGTGCCAGAAGCCATGACCCCAGTCCGACTCGACGCCGCGCAGTTCGCCGACGTTGTAGTCCTCGTTCTCGCCACTGAATCCGTGCGTATCGTGCACGAACTCGTTATGCGCGGGATCGATACCGTTCTCGACGGAACGCTCGTAGTTCCCCTTCACATGGTAGTTGACGACCGTGCCACGCCAGCCCTCCAGACCCTCTTCGAGCACCGGCAGGATCGGTGGCCGCTCATCCTCCGGCAGGTCGCCGAGGAAAGCGAAGACGATGCCGTGGCGTTCCTCGACCGGGTACGCATCGATGCGCGTCCGAGATGGAATCTTGGCGTCCTTGCCGAGCGACGGAATCCGCTGGCAA
>CAZISL010000066.1:0-5759 GCA_964541975.1 uncultured Chromatiaceae bacterium
TCCGCAAGCGCTTCTGCCGCAAGTTCAACTTCGAACTGCAGGCGGCCGCCCTGGAGGACAGCATCGTGTTGTCGCTCGGTCCAACGCACAGCTTCCCGCTGGAGGAGGTCGCCGGGTACCTGAAGCAGGCGACCGTGCGCAACGTGCTGACTCAGGCGTTGCTCGCCGCGCCGATGTTCCCGACGCACTGGCGCTGGTCGGCGAGCATCGCGCTCGCCGTTCGCCGCAATCGCAACGGCAAGAAGGTGGCGCCGGTGTTCCAGCGTAACGACGGCGAGGACCTGATGGCCGTGGTATTTCCCGATCAACTGGCGTGTGCCGAAAACATCGCCGGCGACCGCGAAATACCCGATCACCCGCTCGTCGAGCAGACGCTCGATGATTGCCTGAACGAGCTGATGGACATCGACGGGCTGGAGCGCCTGCTGGGGCACATCGCGGAGGGCAGCGTGCGGATCACGGCGCGGGACGTGACGACGCCTTCGCCGCTGGCGCAGGAGATCATTACGGCCAGGCCGTTCGCATTCCTCGATGACGCGCCCGCCGAGGAGCGACGCACGCAGGCCATCCGGGCGCGCCACATGCTCGATCCCGACGAGGCCGCCGATCTCGCGCAGCTGAGTCCCGACGCGATCGACGCCGTCTGCGAGCAGGCCTGGCCCGAGGCGCGCAACCCGGACGAGCTGCACGATGCCCTGGTGCTCAGCGGCTTCATCACGGAGGCGGAAGCGGCCGAGCGGGGCACCGGCTGGCCGCACCACTTCGCGACGCTGGTCGAATCGCGGCGCGCGACGACCGCGGAGATCGATGGTGTTCGTCGCATCTGGGTGGCCGCGGAACGGCTCGGTCAGTTACAGCAGATCGACCCCGGAGTGCGCCTCGACCCGCCGATCGAAGCGGTGGAGGGCGTGCGCGGGGCGAGCGCCGACGGGTCGGAGGCGGCGCTCGTCGAGCTGATCCGCAGCCGCCTCGAAACCCTCGGCCCGGTCACGGCCGATGAGCTCGCGGAGCCGCTCGGCAAGACTCTAATCGATATTAATAATGCATTACAAGCTCTTGAAATAGAAGGGTTTGTAATGCGCGGAAAGTTCCGTGAAGCAGCGGGCGAGGAATGGTGCGAGCGGCGCCTGTTGGCGCGCATCAACCGGCATACGATCAAGAGTTTGCGCAAGCAGGTCGAGCCGGTTGCGCCGGCGACCTTCATGCGCTTCCTGTTCGACTGGCACGAGATCGGCGCGGAGGATACCGAGGGGCCGGACGGTGTCAGGCGGGCGCTGGATCGCTTGCAGGGCTTTGCATCGCCGGCCAGCGCCTGGGAGAGCGCGCTGCTGCCGCACCGGGTGCGCGGATTCCTGCACACCTATCTCGACGAAGTGCTCATTTCGGGCGAATACATGTGGCGGCGGGCGGGTCTCGAGGCCGCGGCGGGTCGCAAGTCGGGTCCGGTTCGCAACACGCCGGTCGCGTTGATCGACCGATCGGCGCAGGCCGTGTGGCGGCCATTGTTCGAGCGGCATGGCGAACCGGAGTTGTCGTCCGCTGCGAGCCGCGTGTGCGCGGCGCTGAAGCAGAACCGTGCGACGTTCTTCAGCGACCTCGTGCAGATAACCGGGTTGCTGCGTACCCAGGTCGAGACGGCACTCGGCGAGCTGGTCGCTAACGGGCTCGTCACGTCGGATAGCTTCGCCGGTTTACGCGCGCTCATCACGCCGTCGTCGAAGCGGGCCAGTTTTTCCCGGCCGAGGCGCCGCGGCAGGGCCAGCGTCGATGCCGCGGGCCGCTGGTCATTGCTGGACGACGTCGACACCCCCGACGCGGCCGGCGCCGACGCGTGGGCGGACGCCGATGCGGAGCAGGTCGCCCTGACGCTGCTGGATCGCTACGGGGTCGTGTTTCGTCAACTGTTGCAGCGAGAGTCGCGCCGCCTGCCGCCGTGGCGACAGCTGTGGAGAATTTACCGTCGTCTCGAGGCGCGTGGCGAGGTCCGTGGTGGGCGATTCGTGTCGAGTTTCGTCGGCGAGCAGTTCGCGTGGCCGAATGCCGTTGACGAGTTGCGCCGAATCAACCGGGCCGGGCCGGACGCCGACGCGCGCCAGGTGCTGATTTCGGCTGCGGACCCGCTGAACCTGGCCGGCATCGTCACGCCGGGCAACCGGGTTCCGGCGACGACCCGCAACCGCCTGCTCTACCGGGATGGCGTGCCGGTGGCCCTCTATGTCGGCGGAGAGTTCAACTGGCTCGGCGAGCGCAACCCCGCCGACGAATGGACGGCACGCAACCTGCTGCTCCGCAACGACCCGCAGATGACCTATATTGCTGGATCGTTTAGAATGATCTAAATCAATTAATTACATAATAAATCTCAAGTGGTCTTGGATAATGCCCCCGATGAATCGTCGCGACCTGCTGGCCAGTTCGCTGGCGCTGCCGAGCCTTAGTTCGCTGGCGCTGACCGCTTGTGGAGGGACCCCGATGACGCAAACCGACGCCCCCCCGAAAACCGAGCTCGAAATCGCCAACGAGACACTCGTCAATAATTTCTGCCGCGACTGGGCGTTACGTGACGCCGAGGCCCTGCGGCCATACCTGGCTGAAGATCTGCTCTACCAGATAGCCCCTGGTCAGCCGCTGATCGAGTCTCGGGATCAGTTCGAACAGCGCATGGGCGGCTGGATGAAGAGCCTGGAGTCGATTCGCTGGGACATCCTGAGGTCCTATGTCATCGGGCCGGTCGTGCTGAACGAACGCATCGACTACTTCAATGCGCCGGAGGGCGGCAAGGCGCCGAGTATGCGCTTTCACATCGTCGGGCACTTCTTCGTCGAGAATGGGGTCATCAAGGTCTGGAAAGACTGGCCGATTCCGGGCGCGAAGCAGGTCGTCGGCTGACCCGGGGCAGATTCCATGTATCAGCAGACTGAGAGCCCCTCGATTACGCGGCATTTTGTCAATCTGGGCGACAGCCAGGTGCATATTCGACTGTCGGGTTCCGGTCCGCCACTGGTCTTGCTGCATCAGAGCCCGACATCGTCGGCCGAGATGGCGACCGATATCGAAGCATGCGCCAACTATTTTTCGGTGATTGGCATCGACATGCCGGGCTACGGGCTCTCCGACCCGTTGCCGGAAGAGCATCCCGAAATCTCAGATCTTGCGGAGGTCGTGGAACGTGTCATCACGGCGATGGGCCTCGACAAGGTTCTGCTCTACGGATTCCACACCGGTTCGATCGTGGCGTTCGAGTTCGCGTGCCGGTATCCCGAGCGCTGCGCGGCAGCGGTCGTCAACGGCCTCGTTTGCATGGACGGCGAGGAACTGGCCGACCTGCTGCGTCACTACAACGTGTTGCCCGAGGTCACGCCGGAGGGCTCGCATTTGCCCTGGCTGTGGGCGCGCCTGCGCGATCAGACCTTGTTCTTTCCGTGGTATCGCAAGACACCGGAAGCGCGCATGGCGCTCGATTTGCACGATGGCGCCTATCTGCATCCCTATCTCGTCGACTTTTTACGGGCGAAGGAGGGCGGGCGACCGGGCTACCAGGCGGCATTCCGGTACCCGTCGCGGGAGCGCGCGCCGCACCTGAAGGTACCGGTGTATCTGATCAACTTCGAGCCCGACCCACTGACGCCGCACCCCGATCGCGTCGGCGGATTCCCGGATTGCGTGACGCGGGAGGTCTTCGACGACTTCGAAGCGCTGCAATGGAAGACGGTCGACTTCCTGCGGGCTCACGCGTCGGCGGACGTCGACATCCCGCGAAAGTCGGTAGGCGAGTTCGACGGGGCGCTACAAAAGGCGGTCGTCAATACGGAGGCCGGTTCGGTTTTCCTGTGGCATTCGGCGGCAGGCGATCAGCGGCCGGTGCTGTTGTTGCACGATGCCGGATCGTCATCAACCTCCCTCGAGCCGTTCGCGCGCCAGATTCTCGATGCATGCGACGGCCGGCGACAGGTGTTGGCTATCGACCTGCCGGGTCATGGCGAAACCGATGATCTGCATCTGCCGGTCTATTCGGCGGACGCCATTTCCATTCTGATCGGCCTGGTGCTGCAGAGGCTGGATATCGAGGCGATAGACGTTGTCGGCGTCGGCGCATCGACTTTGATCGCTTCCGCGCTCGGCCAGTCAGACGAGTTGATCGTCGACCGATTATTCTTGATCGACCCCTGGTTCTTCGGCGAAACCGAGCGCGAGCGTCTGTCCGCGTCATTTGCGCCGAAGCTGATGCCGGGTGACTACGGGCAGCATCTGCTCGAAGCCTGGTACTACGCACGGGACAGCGAGCTGTACTGGCCATGGAACGAGCCGCATCCGCAAAACGCTTTAATGCGCGAGCCGGATATCCGCCCCGACCACATCCAGGCGCGCACCGTCGACGTGCTGAAGGCGGGTAGCGCATTTCCGCGACTCGTGCGCGAACTGCTGACTGCAGAGTGCGAGAGCCCGTTCACGGAGGTCATATGCGACGTTGCCGTTTGTGCACGTTCCGGCAACGGGCACGAGGCGCGGGCGCAGAGAGCAGCGGCATTGAACCCGCACGCGGCCTATCATCTGATTCCCGCGGAAAACGCGCGATGGCACGCCGTGGTCGCGGAGATGCTGAAAGTTACGGCCGACATCGGGCACAATAGCGACATCGAAACCCGGTCTTCGGCCTGAGCCGAAAGAAACTAGAATGGGATCTATAAATGTCCGCTAACCTGCAGGAAAATAAAGATATTCTTGGTCAGCTTCGTTCGGCGATTGGTGCCGAGCACGTTTTGATCGACGACGCCGACCGCGAGTTTTTCGCGATGGATGTCTACCGATTCCGCGAGATGCCGATCGCCGTCGTGCAGCCGGGATCCGTCGAAGACCTCCAGCAGATTGCGCGGATCGCGTCGGCCGAAGGCCTCGCCCTGGTGCCTCGCGGCGGCGGCGCCTCGTATACGGATGCATTCCTGCCGGCGACGCCGCAGTCGCTGCTGATCGATACCGGCCGGATGAATCGTGTGCTCGAGATCAACGAGCAGGACATGTACGTCACCGTCGAGCCCGGCATCACGTGGGCGGACATGACGGCCGTGCTGGCCGAGAAGGGGCTCCGCACGGCTTTCTGGGGACCGTTCTCGGGCCTCAAGGCGACGGTCGGCGGATCGATGTCCCAGAACAGCGTCAGCCTGGGTTCGGGCAACTACGGTTGTTCCGCCGACACGGTGCTGTCGTTCGATATCGTGCTGGCCAGCGGCGACCTGCTGAGCACCGGTTCGAAAGCGTTGAACACGGCATCACCGTTCTTCCGTCACTACGGACCGGACCTGACGGGCGTCTTTACCGGCGACGCGGGCGCGTTCGGCATCAAGGCGCGTATCACGCTGCGACTGATTCCGGCGCCGAAACACACGGCGGCTGCATCGTTCGGCTTCAATGATTTCGACGCGATGTCCGCCGGCATGTCAGCCGCGGCGCGCACGGGCGTCGTCGCGGATAACTTCGGGCTCGATCCGAAGCTGCAACAGGGTCAGCTCGGCAGTACGAGCACGAAGGACGCGATGGAGGCCGTGATGGCCGTGCTGAAAACATCGACGAACCCGGTCGATGGGCTCACGCGCGTGCTCAAGATGGCCGCGGCCGGCAAGCGCTTCCTGACCGGATTCGATTATTCGGCGCATTTCGTCGTCGAGGGCGGGAGCCGCGCCGAGGTCAAGGCCAAGCTCAAGGATGTCAGGGCGGCCGCGTCCGCGCACGGCACCGAGATCGCCAACACGATCCCGACCGTA
>CAZISL010000067.1:0-12685 GCA_964541975.1 uncultured Chromatiaceae bacterium
TGACCAGTTCGGCGCCGGCGGACTCGGGACAGAGCTGCGGTTCGTCGGGCAAATCCTGCAACGGGTCGTCGTACCAGAACTCGACCTCGACGCGACGATTGCGCCCCCGCCCCTGCACCGTCTCGTTCGACGCCAACGGACGCGACGAGCCCTGACCGTCACTGGCGATGGTGGCCGTCGGGAGACTCAGGCTCTCCTGCACCGCGAGGGCAACGCGCCGGGCGCGCGCCTTGGAAAGGCCGGCGTGATCGCCGTAAATACGTTCGGTGCGGCCGGTCAGTGGCAAATCGTCCGTAAAGCCGACGAATCTGACGACGACATTGTTCTTGTCGCGCAGGTTCTCCAGGCTCTGCCGGACCTGCTCGACGAACGATTGCGTCACGTCGATCGCTTCCTGATCGTAATGCAACGGTGCGATCAGGTTCTTTACGCGGGCGCGTCGCGCGTGACCGTCGATAAAGCTGAGCTTGCAGACCGTTTCCATGCGACAGACTTTGACGCGCTTGATTTCGTGCGGCACGAGGAATTCTTCGAGCGCCACCCGCTCTTTCACCTCGTCGTACCAGACTTCGATTTCCACGCGGCGATTCAGCGCGCGGCCCTCTTCGTTCAGGTTGGATGCAATCGGATCGGCGTCGCCGGCCCACTCATACGAGATCGCTTCGGGCGGCAGCGCGAGGGAGCCCTGGAAATGCTCCGCTACCTGACCGGCGCGTTCACGCGACAGGCCGGAATTGTCGCCGTAAATCTTCTCGAGTCGCGGCGACAGCGGCCGGTTGTCCGCGTGACCGATCAGGTGCAGGCGGACATTGATGCGGTCGCGCATGCGCTCAAGGATGCCGGCCAGCGACTCGACAGTCGAATCCGGGATCTCGGCAACACCAGACTCGAAGTGCACTGGCGGGACCAGATTGCTGAGCTTCACGGTCTCGAGTTCGTCGGCGACGATCTCACGCGTGTCGAGCACGTCACCCTCTTGCCGGGCGATGCGCTCCGGATCCTGGACCCACTGCATGAACGTCACGTCGTCGGGCAGGTGCCGCTCGACGGCCTCGCCCATCGGCGCCTCGTCCACGCGCGCAGCCTGCGCCTGCAGCGTCAGCAGCGCGGCGCCCGACAGCAGCCAATATCCGAGTCTGGGCATCCCGCTCATCTGGACGCCTCCCCGTTCCGGTCCGGCGGACCGCCGCGGCGCCAGAAGATCTCAGGCTCGATGACGAGTTCGTAGCAACAGTTTTCCTCGCGCCACGCGTCCATGATGTCGCTCTTGAACCGGTCGAGGCGTCGTTCGACGAGCGGCTCGTCTTCGATATCCGCTACATACGACAGCCGCAACACCGCGGGCGCCTTCTTCAGTTCGTTCAGCAGCAGCTCGATGCGCGGCTTCCACTGCTGGCGCAATTCGACGCTGTCCGGCTCGAACACGGCGTCGGCGATGTCCATGCCGACGACGCGGTGGATCGACGCGCCGAAGTTGATCTTCAGCGCCTTACCGCGCGTGGCGCGCTGCACCTGCACGGGCCGCGTCGACGCGCGGAAGCCCGTGGGCAGCGTGCGATCGTCGAGCTTCAGCACGAAGTTGCTGCCACGACTTTCGTTCGGCACTGCCGCGCAGGTGATGTGATAGCGACCGTACGAATCCGTCGTCGCGACGAGGCCGTTGCCGGTGACGACGCGGACGTTGGACAGGCCTTCCTCACCTTCGTCCTGGAAACCGTCCCGGTTGCCGTCGTTGAATACTTTGCCGGTCAGGTCCGTGCAGTCGAAGGTCGGGTCGGGCACGAGCCGCACGGTCGCGGTCGCCTCGGCGGACAGCGGCGTGCCCGTCGCCGAGCTGACCGCCTGCGCGCGATTCGTGAACTCGCCCTCGCTGACGCCGGCGCCGACCGCCAGCAACAGCTTGATCGTGTGCTGACCGGAACTCTCGAGCGACAGGTCGGACCAGATCAGCTCACGACCGGCGATCGTCGGCTCGAGTTCGGCATCGTCGAAACGTGCCGAGCCTTCGACGTAGCGGAAGCCGGCGGGCAAACGATCGACGACGCCGATGCCGGTCAGATCGATCCCGAACGTGCTGTCGATCGTGATGACGTACGGCACCATCTGGCCGCGCGTCACGTTGAACATCGGCGTCGTCTTCGTGATCGAGACCGCGCCGCTTAAATCCTGATCGATCGGGATGTGATTATTGAATAGCTGACTCGAGCCCGGCGACTGGCTGTCGTCGAGCGTCAGGTGTATGTGATACGCGGTGCCCGCGCTCGCGGCGACGATCGACGTATCCGGCGCGAGCGCCGACGCCTGCACCTCGCAATGCTGGGTCGTCGCGACGATCGCGTCGCTGGTCGAGGCGGCGCATAGCGGCACGTTGAACGGCAGAGTCGTCAGGTCGGAGGCCGGCGGAATCAACTCCGATGCGCCGTCGATGAAGTTGCCGCCCGGCGGCGTCACGCGGATCGCATAATTCGCGCCACTCGGACAGGCCGGATCGGAGAAGTTCAGGTCGAACTTGTAATAGCCGTCGCCCAGCGTGACCTGGTCCTGCTGGGCCGGATCGTCGAAACAGCTGCCCGGCAGCACTGAACCGCCGGCGGCATCGATCAGGGTCAGCGTCGCGCCGGACAGCGAGCGACGTGTAAGCGAATCGTAGACGACGCCGTTCGGATCGATCGGCAGATTCAGGTCCCTCAGGACGCTGTTCAGGTTGACGACGATGTCGTCGATGCGTTGCAGGCCGTCCGTGAACTCCGAGTCCGTGTAGCCGAGCGATGCGGTCCGCGCGCCCGCGCCGGGTGCCTCGAAGCGCAGCGAGTACTGCTCGCCGGTCAGGTAATTCGGCAGCACGGCCGCCATGACGTACACGCCGTCCGCGCCGGTCGTCACGTTGCGGATGGCCCGATCGTTGACCAGGAGCGTCACGGTCCACCCCGTCAACAGGCGCTCGGTGGCGTCCAGCGTGTCGTCAAAATCGACGTCGTGCCAGACGGTGCCGCTCAGGATGCCGGTCCCGACCATCGCGCCGACATCGACCCTGACGCTTGCCTCCGCCCATTGCAGTGGATCGTTCCATGAAACCCGACCGATGTTCGTGACCGGCGTGCCGGTCGCCAGATCCGGGTCGATCTCCGCCCGGAAGCGCAGCACGACGGACTCACCCGGCTGCAGCGGCCCGTACTCGGCCGAATAGTCGGCGGTGATCAGCGGACCGGCGACCGTGACGCCGTCCGCCAGACCGTTCAACGTCGCGGACTGGTCGATGTAATTTAGGTAACCGGGATTCGACGCGTCCAGATCGTCGGTAATCACGACGTAGAACGCCGGCACGGCGCCGATGTTTTGCACCGTGACCGCGTACTCGAGCGTGGAACCTGCGAGCGCGGGGCCACCGCCAACGACGATCACTTCCTTGACGATACTGAGCTGCTGGGCGTCGCCCACGACGACCACGGTCGGCTCCGGACCGGTCGCCGGATTGCCGTCGCCGTCCGTCAGCAAATTCGCCACCTCCTCGCTGTAGATCGTCGCCTGGTTCGTGATCAGCGTGCCGGTCGGCACGGCGGGATCGACGAGCAGATCGAACTGCACCACCGCCGACTCGCCCGGCGACAGCACGCCCTCGCCCGTGCCCGGCAACGGCGGCGTCAGGTCGGAAGAACTGATCGGGAGGCGCGCCGCCAGCGGGAACACGCCGCCGTCGGGCTGGCCGACCGGCGCCCCGTTCAGCGTCAGCGTGTCCGCTACGTAAGTCGTGTTGACCGGCACGTCGTCGAACAACTCGACGACCGTCGCCGGCACGGTACCGTTGTTATAGACGGTGATCGTGTACCGCAGAACGTCATCCGGGTCGACGAGTCCCGGCGAAGTCGCGTCGACCTGCAGCGCCGCCGATTTGGTCGCGAACAACAACGGCAGGCGTCCAACGATGTCCATTGTCGGGTCGTCAAGAATCTCGGTGCGCGGATCATCCGACGGCTGATTCGCGACGCCCTGGGCGAGTGCGCTGAGGAACGCCTGGTTGGACAGGACGATGCCGTCCGGCGTGTCGGGATCAACGACGACGTCGAACGTGATCGTCGCGACGTTGTTGGGCAAATTCGCGCGCATCACGCCCGGCGTCACGTCGCCGGGTGCGTTAATCAGGATGCCGTCGGTCAACGGCGAACCGCCCGTGCCGTTATCCGCGAGTGCGACGCCGTTCAGCGTCGTGCTGCCCGGTACGTATGCCGTGTTGGCCGGAATCTGGTCGACGAGCGTGACGTTGGTCGCGTCCGCGGTGCCGGAGTTCTGCGCGGTGATCGTGTAGCGCAGCGTCTCGCCGGCCAGCAACACGGTCGGATCACCCGTCAAATAGGTCGAGATCTTCTCGATCCGGAAGTCTGGGGTCGACACGATGCGTACCTGGGTCGGGTCTTCGTCGCCGGCTATGTCGGGATTCGCGCGCCCGTTGATGTTCGGATCGTCGCTAACCGTCGGCTGGGTGGCGCCCAGCAGGTCCGCCTGGTTCAGGACGAGGAGCCCGTTGCCGAGGACCGATGCCAGCGTGACGTCGAACTGGATCAGGACCTCGCTGTCGGCGGCAAGGCTCAGGTTGCGAACGTCGACGATGCCGGCGCCATTGGTGCCGCCGCTGGGATCGGTGTTGCCGGCATCCGCGCCCGGCGGAACCGTGCCGACAACGAGCTGCATCGATCCGGGCACGAAGACCTGCGAGGCATTCATCTCGCCGAGGTCGTCGTAGAAGCTGACGTTGGCGAGCGGCGTATCGGTCGTCCTGAGGCGCAGCGTGTAGCGCAGCGTGTCGCCCGGGGCTGCCGTCGGTGACGGGTTGATGCCGCTGGTCAGGTTCTCGACGCTCTTCTCGAAGAAATAGCCGGTCAGCGCAACCGTGACGGCATGGGCGTCCTGGTGGTCGAGCGTGCCGACCGTGCCGTTCGTCAGCGTGCGCGTGTAAGTCAGACGATTGACGTCACTAGGATCGTTGCTGAACCACTGGGTCGCCGCGGCGACATTGGTCAGCACGACGTTATTGTCGCTGTCGCCGTCGATCTCGGTCCGGTAAGTCACGATCAGGCGCTCGCTCGGGCCGAGCGTGGCAGCTGCGCCGAGCATGACCAGGTCGAGGCGGCAGTCCGGCGCGCCGTTGTAACTCAGCGAGAAATCGGCGCCCTGCGTCAGCGGACCCTTGCCGGGCGCCGGCGTCACGCCGTCGGCGGCGAAGACCTGCGCGCTGAGTACCGTCGGCGCGAGATCGCACATGCCGCCGGTAGGGCTGTCGGGCAAGATGTCGACGATCGTCGCGTTCCATGCGTCCATGTTGCCGACGTTCTGGACGTCGAGCGTGAAATCGCCGGACTCGCCGAGATTCAGTGTCGCGGGCCCGGACTTGTTCAGCGTCAGATCCGGCGCCGCGATCGTCATCGGCGGCGTGATGCCCCACTCTCCAGGCAGGGGCTCGTAGAACACGCCATCGATGAGCCGGCCGAAATCCCACTTGGCCGTATTGACGAACTGCGTGCCGACCGTGTTCCCCGGCGTGTTGTCGAGGATGACCGTCAGCTCGACGATCACCTGCTCGCCCGCCGGGATGATGGGGAAGTTATCGAACGTGAGCAGGCCGCCGACGTTCGAGAACGTGTGCGGCACCGGTGCGCCGCTATCCAGCCAGTAGGCCGTATGACTCACATAGGAAAGATCCACGCCGGTCGCGTTGAGATCGTCCCAAAGCGTGATGCCGTGCAGGTCGTTCACCGATCCCGCGGTATTGATGACCGTGGTGGTCGCCGGGTCGAACAGCACCGGCAGCGTCAGCCTGTAGGTGAACGGTACGCCGACGGGAATCGTGCCCGGACCCGGGGGGTTCTGCTTGTCGATCTTCTCGACCGGTATCAGCAGGTTCTGACAATCCTCCTGGATCGTGGTCGAAGACCCGTTGGTGAACCAGATCTTGTGGCCCGCGACGGCGTTACAGGCCATCTGGCCCGTGTGCACGACATTGTCGAAAATGATCAGCCAGCGTTCGTTGGTCTGGCCCGGCTGGGTCAGGAAGCTGAAGTTGGTCGACATCGGATTGGACGCCGGGTAGTTCCTGGCGGTGCAATTCCGGTCGATCTGCAGCTGGGAAGGGGCGACCGTGCCGGCGAAACCGTCCAGCAGGCCGTTCGGGTAGTCGGAACAATCCTCCGCCTGCGCGGCAAAGGGCACGGCGAACAGCAACAGGATCGCGAGCATCCAGATACGGATGCCGCCCCCGAGCGATTGCGCAGTAATTCCGAGCTGGGCCATGGTCCTTCTTAACTTTTCCTGTGCGCCTGGGTCACACAGCGAGGACCGCCCGAATGGACTGAATTCCGTCGAGCAGTCCCGCTACCGTAGAGCTCCAAGCTCCGTAGGCCGGTGACTTTGCGTCGCCACCTTTCGGTGGCTTTGCCTTTGTTCAGATTTGAAAATTACGCTTAACGCGCACACCTATAAGGTGACGCGAGTCTCATGCTTGATAAGTCACCCGATATAGAAAAATAACGATCCGTTCATAGGTCCGTGAATTGCTGAGAGTCTTTAAAACAAAGGCTTCGCAGGAATGACGGATTATGCTCATGAGTAACGAATGCGGCTGCGAACCCGTGCCCTTTGACTGCGGACCGCGATTACAGAATTATGTAACACTGTTACGTTAACTAGCCCGCAGGCAGGAAGTCGATCGGATAGATGATCGTCATCGCGACGATGCCTTCCTTGGCACCGAAGTCGAACGTCCCGACACGACCGACGACCTGCTGGGACAACGCCGGCGCATCCATACTCGAGGCCTGCAACTGGCACATCGACACCGAACCGTCCGGCTCGATCGTCAGCCGCAGCGTCAGCTGTCCACGCAGTGTCGGGTTCTTGCGTAACGCGCGGTTGTAGAGCCGGTAAAGCGCGGCCTTGTAACGGTCGAATACGATCTGAATTTCCTCGTCGGTGCGTCCTGCCGACGCGCCGCCGCTGAGCGGCCGGGAAGCACCCTCCGCGCCGCCGATCGAGCTCGCGACCTGTCCGACCTCCACGCCGCCGATACCCTGCCCGCCGCCGCCACCACCGACGTCGCGGCTGATAGCGGCGAGGTTGATACCACCGCTCGAACCCGGCGCCGAGGTCGTGACCATCGAGCGCTCCGGCCGTCCGACGGCGTTCTCGCCCGCGCTGCTCACCCGGGCCTGCGAGCCGAGCTGCGTCGTCGGCCTGAGATTCGCGCGCTTGGCGAAACTGTCGCGGAATGCGAGTATGCCTTTGGACTTCACCTGCTCACGCGTCTTCGGCTGCACGGCTTCCGCAACCACCGGCTGCTCGACTGCCTGCGGCACGACTTCGTCCGGCGGCTGCATTTCAACGGGCTCCGGTTCCAGCGGCTCCTCTTCGGCGAGGATCTGTTCCTCGACCGGCGGCGGTGGCGGCAGCTTGCGCTCTTCGCGGACGAGCCTGGCGACCCGCTCCGGCACTTCGATAATGGTAGAGATATCCTGGATCGGCAGGTCGATGACGCTGACCAGGAGTCCGAGCACGATTGCAGCGAGGAACGAACCGGCCAGCGAGCGGCGGAAGCGGTCGTCTTCCTCGCATCCCCGCGCCCACGGCATGATCTGGTTGCGCGTGTACAGGTTGCCGACTTCGCGCTCGACCTTCCACTCGTACCTGCGCTTCTCTTCCTCCTCCATCGCATCCAGCAGGTCAAAATGCAGGAACTGGAGAGTTTCGTTCTGTCCGCCGATTTCCTCGATGATCGATTGGCGACGCTCCTGCACGCGGGCCAGCGTGTCGCCGAATGCATCGAGCTTGCGGCGCGCGTGCTTGAGCGGTTCCTCAGGATTCACATCGTCCGCGACGCCATCCCAGAATAATTTCCCCGCCCCACGATTCTGGAGCTCTTCGAGCGAGCGGCAAATGTCAGACAGCAGGTCGTACTCTTGATTGTGCTTGCTCAGCTCACCGAGCTCGCCTTCGACTGCCTCCAGATTCTGCTGGAGACTGCCCAGCGCACGCTCCGAGCTCTCGACCTTACCGAGGAGCGACTGCTCTTGTTGTGAAAGATCCACGCTCACCGCATCACCTTAGCTTCTGCTTTCCTATAAGGAGGCGACCGCAGCCGCCTTCTGGGTAACCGCCAGGGAGACGTTCTCGTAACCCTCGGCCGTGCACGTCGACATGATCGTCTTGATGACGACAAACGGTACCGACTTGTCGGCCAGGATCGTGACTTCCTGGCTGCCCGCGACACTCAGCGTGCTCGGGCCGATGATGTTTTCCGTCATCTGGGCGAGGCGCGCCGTAATCGGATCGACCGCCCCGCGCTTTCCCGCGAGGATGTCGGCGACCAGTGCGACCGGCTGGCCCTGAACGAGCACATTGTCCTTGCTGACGAGGATCACCACCGTTTCGCGCGGCTTCGCCTCGACGTGGGACGCCGGAAGCGTCATATTCTTCGGCGCCTCCATGATTTCCACGGAACCCGAATTCACCAGCAGGAAGAACACGAGGATCGTGAAGACATCCATCAACGACGTCAGATTCATCTTCGAAATCTTCAGGCGGTTGCGCGACATACGCTTGATTCTGCGAGTGTTCCTCATGGCGCATCTCCGACGGAGATTTCGGGGAACAGGGCGACGAGCTGAATTCCGCCTTCGGGCAGGCTCTCGTCGCCATCATCGGCATCGACTTCGACCTCGACGCTGCGCACGATATCCATGACCTGAATCAGGTAGTCGTATGGGATACGGGGCTCCATCAGCACGGACGCCGACTCCTCACGCGGATAGTCGCGCTTCAGCTCGACCATGAAATCCGACAGGGTCTCGAGGTCGAACTCGTCGTCCTTCTTCGGAATCGACGCGATCACCGAGGTCCCGTTCGTGATCTCGATACCGGCCTCCCGGACGACCACCTCGACGCGAAAATTATCCGCGTTATTCGCAGGTCCGCCCGAAGCACTCGGCAGGTTGAGCTCGACGATCGTCAGGCGTGAGAACACGGCCGTGATTAACAGGAACGGTACGAGCACCACCATCAGGTTCAGGAAGGTGGTGACGTCGATATCGTACGTCTCCGTGGAGCGCCGCCTGTAATGGTGCCGTCGTGCCATATCGATCAGGCCTCGACAGCGAGGCTGGCTCTCTTCGTAAAGACATTGAGCGCCTTGACCGTGGCCATCTCGAGACTGTCCACGATGTCGCCCGTCTTACTGGCCAGCACCGCATGCGTAATCAGCAGCGGGATCGCCACCATGAGCCCGAACGCCGTCGTGTTCATGGCCACCGAGATACTCGCGGACAACAGGTCGGCCTTCTCCGCCGGGTTCGCATTGGCGACCGCGGTGAATGCCTGGATCAGGCCCATGATGGTGCCGAGCAGGCCGAGCAGTGTCGCGATGCTGGATGCGAGCGCCACGTAAGGCGTCCGCTTCTCGAGGCGCGGCACGATCTCCATCATGCTCTCCTCCATCGCGATCTCGATGTCTTCGCGGCGGCGAACCGCACCCTGCATCGACAGGCCCATGTTCAGTACCTGCGAAATGGTGGATTCGTCATCGTTCGTCATCTTGCGTGCTCGGTCGAAATCACCCTTGGCCAGCACGGGTTGCAACTGCTCCCACACCACCTGGTTCTTGTTCGTCACCACAGTAAGCGTGATGAAGCGTTCGACCGCGATCGCGAACCCGACGGCGAAGACCATCAGGATCGGAATCATGAACACGCCACCCGAGGCGAAAAACCCAATAATCGAATAGAAGAAGTCCATCTCCAAACCCTCTCTTGAAACAGATAAGCGGAATTCAATTCCAGCGCGTGTAACAGAATAGATGTCTATCAATACATCGAATGTGATCTGGTGCACGATAAAGCGTTGCTGAAAGCGCCGCCTCAAGCCACATTTAACGTATGTAAATCAAATGTTAAATCGCGGCGTGAAAATTCGTATCGGATCGATGCCGAAACGCGTCGGACGACCTATTCGCCGGCACGAATTTCGTAGAAATTCAACTCGCGCAGGAAAACTTCCTTGTCGACCGGGCGTGCACGATCGTCGAGCGTATCCGCGAGGCTGATGTCGTCACCGAGTTCGGACGACTTCCACGGCACGATGACCAGCGACTTCGGCGCCTCCTCGTTACCCAGAATCGACATGCCCGACAGGGCCTTCGGCCGCTCGATTCCGTCGCCGTTGGCCGCATTCGACTGCGCCGCAGCGTCCGCCTTCTCCTCGGCCGACACGGGTATGCCCGCGAACGCGAGCAGGATGCCGATGATCAGGAGCCGTAACATCATTCTGACACCTGGCCGAGTCGCGCGCGGATATCGGATATCCATATCGATGCCTCGTCGTCACTCGGCACCGTCGCCATGTATGACTCGTAATTCTCGAGTGCACAGCTGAGGTCCGAGAGATATAGATCGCAGAGAACGGCCAGGTTTCTCCTGGCGTAGTGGTAATTCGGAAAGATCGCCAACGCGGCTTCATAACTCGCACGCGCTTCGGCGAAGCGGCCGGTCTGCCGATAGACGATGCCGAGCTCGTTATGCGCGACCGGATGCCCAGGATTCGCGTTGATCGCGAGCCGGAGGTTTCGCTCGGCGCCTTCGAAGTCACCCGCGCCGCGATAGGCAATGCCGAGGTTGATACGCGGCGCGCTCAGCTGTGGCGTCTCGGCGGCGACCGTCTCGAGCAACGCGATGCCCTCTGCGTGGCGGCCCTGTTCGAGATAGCTCAGCGCAACCTGGTAATCCGAGCGCACGCCGCCGCCAACCCGGGCGTCCTCGGTAAGCGTAAAGCCAACATCATCCATCGTCTCGACGCTCGAGCGGGCGCGCGTCGGTTCGGTCGTCGCGCATCCGGTCAGCACAAGTACCGGTATGGCCAGCAGCACGCCGAGCCGTTCGACACCGAGGGAGAATTTTTCCAGCCTGATCATCGTCGCCACCACTAGCCCTACAGGGACTCGCTGTCCACCGCCTCAGATACGTTCACTGCCGCGCCCTCGGGTTCCAGGCTTTCCTCGGCCGCGGGCCGCTGAGCCAACCGTTGGCTGTCGGGCCCGATCAGCGGTGCGATCGGCATGCGATACGCATAGGACTGGATTGAGCCGACGAAACCGGTGCTCAGTTCGCTCTTCGCATAGCGCCCGGGCATCAGCACGGCGAGCTTGTCGAGACTCTTCTGCACCCACGGAGTGAAGATTCCGGTCGCCAGTAATTCGAAGTTGTTCTCGTGAATTTCAATCGCCTGCTCCTCGAACGGAAACGCCTCCTCCTCGAGGACCATCTCGTAGTCGACCTTCTCGGCCGCACTAAGACCCGTCGGGCGTTCGGAGTCGAGCAGCGCGACGCTGAAATCGAGATAGATCTCGGCGATATAGAAAGTCGCGGCCGCCGTCACATCCGCAACTTCGTAGGCGACAAGGCCTTCGAAAGCTACCATCGCCGTATCCATGCGCGTCTGCTTTTCGGCCAGGCTCTCCTCGAACGGCTGCGACAGGCGCAGCTCCGCGAACTGCCGATAGATCTGCTCGGCCAGCACCAGCGCCGCCCCGGAGGCGAGATAACGGCTGCGATCGGTCCGCTCGTCGCCGGCCTCACGATCGGCGACTACGATTGCGTTCAACTCGGCGTAATAAGGCTCGAATCGGAGTTCGGCCTTGTAAATTTCCGCGAGGCGAGTACGGGTCTGCTGCGCGATATTGAGGGGCCGCGGATATTCGGCCACGTACTGCGCGTAGACGCGGATCGCGTCGTCGAGGGCATCGACTTCGTCATACAGTTCGGCCGCGGTCAGCAGCGCCTCGCGACTGAGATCGGAATCCGTCGCTTCGGCCGCGATTCGCTCGTGTTCGGCAGCCGAACGCTGGGTCTGCCCGTCCTCACGATAGATGAATGCCAGCTGCTTGGTGGCCTCGGTATTCAACTCGTGCTCCGGGTGCTCGGCACGAAAATCCTCCAGCACGCCGGAAGCGAGAGACCAGTCTTCGAGTTTCATCAGCGCGGCGGCGGCGTCGTACTCGGCAACGCTGCGTATTTCCGACGTCGGCGCGAGCTGTTTGACCCTCAGGAAGTGGTCCGCGGCGGCACGATGGTCCTCGAGCACGTTGGCCTGCTCGCCCTGCTTGTAGATCGCGGCCGCGAGGCCGTCGATGACCGCAGCCCGCGTCTCGTCGTCGGCGGGCGTCAGGGCCAGCACGCTCAGGTAGGCATGCTCGGCGTTGGCGAATTCCTCGAGATCGATGGACGAATGCGCGACGACCGCCCAGGCCGAGCGCAGCAGGTCCGTGTCGGCGGCCGGATACCGATCGATCAGCTTCTGTGCCGATTCGATAGCGACGTGGAAATCCTGCATCTCGTACAGATCATCCGCGGCGGCGCCGAGCACGACGGCCGCCTGGTCGTGTTCCGGGAACGTCTCGGCGAAGCGCAGCGAGGTCGTCACCGTGGCGCGCCGAACTTCCGGTTGCCGTTCGTCGCTCGCGACTTTCAGATCTTCGCGGTAGGCGTAGACCGCGGCATAACCCGCCGCGGAGGCCTGGTCGTGTGACTCGTATTCGTAGGCCGTGCGCTCGTATTCGCGCGCCGCGCCGCTGAAGTCCTCGTTCTCCAGCAGCAGGTCGGCCAGCTGGTAGTTGATCTGCGGCGAATCCGCGGTCGCCGGAAACGAGTTCAGG
>CAZISL010000068.1:0-7575 GCA_964541975.1 uncultured Chromatiaceae bacterium
CAGTACCTCGCCGGTTCCCGGATTCACGAGCGTGGCGTCTCCGGGTATATCGATTTCGCCGGGCTCGATGTTCCAGCGATTCGCGGCGGCTTCCGCAAGCATAGTGCGGGCCGTGGCGCCGACCTCGCGTAACTTGTTCCAGCGCGTGCGCATCGACTGGCTCTCTGCGGTCGTCTGCGACGGGTCCTGGAACAGCGCAAGCACCGGGGCGTCTTGTGTCGTAATCGCCGCAGGCGGCACGCCGAGCTCTTCGGCGACGAGCGTTACGAACCCGGTCATGACGCCCTGCCCCATCTCGAGCTTGTCGACCTGCAGAATAATGTCGCCATCGGGTCGAACCTGCAGATAAGCGTTCGGCTCCAACGTCGACGCATCGGCGGACAGGCGAGTACCCCGCCGCCCGCCGCCCAGCCATGCAAGCGCCAGCCCGCCGCCCGCGACGACGGCGGTGCCGACCAGAAACCGTCGGCGGGTCAGTCTTCGTTGGGGCTGCTGCTTATCCGACAAACTGTTGATCCTCCGGGATCGTCACCACGGGATGATCTTGCCGTCGGTGTTGACGATTTCGCCGGGATCCTCGAGCGTTAATTGAGCGATATGCGCGCTCATCCCCGCGACGCTTTGCTCGGGCGTCAGCGACTTCCCGCGCCAGCCCGAATCGTAGAGCAGTTGCGTGCCGACCATGCCCGGTGCCACGAGCGCGACAATGATGCCCCGGTCGCGTAAGTCGGTGCGCATGCCGCGCATGACCATGTTCAGCGCTGCCTTGCTGCTGCGATAGTAATAGAAACCTGGCATCCTGGACGTCATCTTGATCGAACTCAGTCCGCTCGTCAGCGCGATGATCTTCTTCTGATCGCTCGCAGCAACGTGATCGGCGAACGCCTCCGACATCTTCATCGGCGCATACAAATTGATCGCCATCACCTGCTCGAATAGCTCGTAGTCCAGCCCGCCGATCTTCTGCTCCGGCAAGGGACCAAGAATGGCGGCGTTGTTCACGAGCAGGTCGATTGGCTGCCCCTCGTACTGCTGCGCCAGCGCTTCGATGCGGGCATGGTCCGTCACGTCGAGTTGCTCGATGACGATATTCGGAAATTCATTCTGCAGAGTCTTCAGGTCGTCCGCCCGGTCGGGCGTGCGGCAGGTCGCAATGACGTTCCAGCCTTCGGCCGCATAGTGCTTCACGAAGCCCAGTCCGATTCCGCGGTTGGATCCGGTAATCAGCACGGTCGGCCGGTCCGCCTCCAAACCCGCTGCTGAAACGACTGCGGGCAGGCCGGCCAGCATGACGAAGACCAAGGTGATTAGGGCGATCGGTACTCGTCTCATGATTGCGTTCCCGGCGTTGCTGCAATGTGGACGCTTATTCTAGCCGGGTTGTCCCTCGCGAGGGTGCGGCAGACAATGGTCCCGATCATCACGCGATCGCATCGCACGACGACGGGAGAGGCGCATGCCGAAAACAGGTTCCAGGTCGATGACGCGCCGTGGTTTCGTCGGCGCGCTCGGCGCCGGCGGGCTCGCGCTGGCCGCGAATCGCCGGCTGCGTGCGGCCGAATCCGCCGAGGTGATCGTGCTCGGCGCCGGCCTGTCGGGTCTTTACTCGGCAATGCTGCTGGAAGAGCAGGGTTTCCGGGTCACGCTGCTGGAGGCCTCCGATCATGTCGGCGGTCGCGTGCAGACGCGCAACATCGGCGGACGGTTGCATGAACTCGGCGCGAGCGATATCGGCGTCATGTATGCCCGTGTCCTCGACATGATGGACCGGCTGAACCTGGAACGCGTACCGAGTTCGCTGCGGATCGAGCCGTTCAGCTATCACGTACGCGGACAACTGCTCAGCCCGGAGGAATGGGAATCCGCGGACGCGAACCTGACGGTCGGCGACGAACGCGTTGTCGCGCCACCGCGGATGGAGTCGCACCTGCTAAACAGCTTCAACCCGCTCAGCGAACTCGATGAATGGCTTGCGCCGGAAAGCCGCGGACTCGATGTGCCGATCGCCACCTTCCTGAAGCAAAAGGGCGTATCAGACGAGGCGATACGCCTCTTCGGCAAGACCTACAACGGCATCGGCATGGGTCGTACCTCCGCGTTGCAGCTGTTCCGCGACAACACGCGCTTGCAGTTCGGCATCAAAGCCTTCATGAAGATGAAGGAAGCGGGACAGAATGTCGCGCCACTGAGCCAGATCAAAGGCGGTATTCAGCGGCTGCCCGAGGCGATGGCCGCCAGCCTCGAGACGGAGATTCGTTTCGGGAAGGCCGCCGCGGCAATCGAACACGACGCGACGGGTGTCGAGGTCGCCTGCGTCGACGGCAGCCGCTACCGGGCCGATTTCCTCGTCTTTGCCGTCCCGCTGACGGCGATGCGACGAATCGCAGTTTCGCCATCGATGTCGCCGGACAAGTCCGCTGCGATGAGCGATATGCGTTACTACTCGGCGACCAAGTTTTATCTCCGTCCGAAGACGAAGTTCTGGGAGACCGATGGCTACGGCGCCAGCATGTGGACCGACGGCCCGGTCGAGCGCGCCTTCGCCGGTACCGACGAGAACGGCGAAGTCCATACGCTGCTGGTCTGGATCAATGGCCAGGGAAGTCAGCGCATCGACGAATACGACCGTGCAACCGCCACGCGGATTGTCCTCGATACCCTGGCAAGAATACGCCCGGCCTCGAAGGATCAGCTCGAAGTCATGGATTACCATTCGTGGGGCCGAACAGCCTTCATCGGCGGCTGCGGTCACACGTATTCCGCCGGACAGGTCTCGCGGTTCGCCGAGATTCTGCCGCTGCCGGAGGGCAGGATACATTTCGCCGGCGAACACACGCGACGCCGGGAGTTCGGCATGGAATCGGCGATGGCTTCCGCGGAGCGCGTCGTCACCGAGATTCTGGCGACCGCCTGAAGATCAGGCGCGCAGAACAATAGAACGAGATTACAAGAGAACGAACTATGTGGATTAGAAAGAATCGCAAGGACCGGCTGACTGACAAGAACCTCCCGCTGCCGACGCAGGTCGTCTCGAACGAGGAGTTCTACCCGATGCCCCAGACCATCGATCAGAAGGCCGTCGAGGAACTGATCCTGTCGATGGCCGACGAGTACGGTCGCAAGCTCGGCATGACGCGCCGCCAGTTCCTGGCGACGAGCGGCGGCATGGCGGCCGCTTTCCTCGCGATGAACAAGGTTCATGGCCAAGCGTTCAAAGTCAGCCAGGCGGAGATCACCGAACCCGGCGCGTTCGCCGAACAATGGCCGAAGGATCAGTTCATCTTCGACGTACAGACGCATCACGTCAAAGACACCATCAAGGGTCCGGCGATGTTTCGGAAGATGACCGGCAAGCTCGGCCTGAACCCGGAACTCGCCGGCGTCAAACCGGGCGACGATTCGCTACACCGCGCGAACTATTACAAGGAGATCTTCTTCGACAGCGACACCGTCATGGCGATGATTACCGGGGCGGTCATCGGTCACAAGGAGCATTTCGCGCTGCCTGCCGATGAGATGGTCAAGACGCGCGACCTGCTCAACGAGGCCGCCGGCTCGCAACGCATGCTCAGTCACGGTCTCGGCGATCCGACGCTCGACAACGCACTCGAGGATCTCGAGTACCAGGTGAAAGAACTGGGCATCGATGCCGTGAAGTTCTACCCCGGCAACCCGACGGGGCCGTGGCGCCTCGACGACGAAGAGATCGCCTTCCCCTATTTCGAGAAGTGCCAGGAACTGGGCATGAAGAACCTGAGCTTCCACAAGGGCCTGCCGCTGCCGGGCAAGGTGCCGGAGGGCAAACCGAAGGGTTACTACTGGATGCCCGACGACATCCCGACCGCGGCGAAGGCGTTTCCGGACCTGAATTTCATCATCTACCACTCGGCGATGGAGAACATGGTGGCGACGTTGCCGCCGGGCAAGAGCGGCATCGGCGACGATGGCTATATCGCGTGGACGACCGACTTCGTCAAGTACATCAAGGAAGACCCGTCGCTGACGAACGTGTACGCGGAACTCGGCACGGTGTTCGCATTCTCGGTCGTCACGCATCCGGAGATCGCCGCGCACCTGCTGGGCCAGCTGCACGACGGCTTCGGCGCCGAGCGCATCCTGTGGGGCACGGACTGCATCTGGTGGGGCTCGCCGCAATGGCTGATCGAAGCCTACCGCCGCTTCCAGATTCCGGAGAACCTGCGCGACCAGTTCGGCTACGCGGAGATCACGGAGCGCGACAAGGAAGTCATCTTCGGGCTCAATGCGGCCGACCTGTACGGCATCGATGTCGACGCGGTGCGCAATGCCGTGCCCGGCGACAAGCTGACGGCGATGAAAGCCGCGTACCGCGAGGCGGGCCCGGAACCGAGCAACACTAGCTACGGTTGGGTTCTAGCGTGATGCGTGCTCGAACGATGGCTCGTGCCCCAACGCCCGCGGCCGCATTGCCGCAAAGTCGCTCCCCCCATGGTGATCACTTGGACGCTTTGTTTGCGGCAATCCGCCCACGGTCGTTCTTAAGCGTAATGCGAGCACTAAGATTGGCCGTGGGCAGATGTCCCCGAACAAAGCGCCTGGTAGATTTTCTCAGGGCGGGGAGCGACTTCGGGGACATCTGGCCGCGGTCGATCGTGGTCGTTGTAGCTTGCCTAGTAACGATGGCGGCCATCGCCGCCCCGGCGCTGGAGGAAAACGACTGCACACCGACCGGAGAGCTTCGCGGCGAAGCCGAAGCCGGTCAGGACCTGCACCTCGAGAACTGCGCGGAATGCCATGGCTACGACGGCAAGGCCGAAGTCATCGTCATGCACATGGACGAACCGCCACGCGATCAGACCGACGCCGAATACATGGCATCGCTGAGCGACGCGTTCCTGTACCTCGCCATTTGTCGCGGCGGCGAAGCGGTCGGCCGGTCCATCGTCATGCCCGGCTGGGGCGACGTGCTGACGGACCGGGAGATCAAGGATCTCGTCGCCTGGATCAGGACGTTCTCGGACACTTAGACACTTAGGGGACACTCTGCTTTTTCCACCTGGTGGAAAAAGCAGAGTGTCCCCCACGACGGACCCAACGATGGAACTGGATCTAAAGAATACCTCCGCCCTCAACACCGAGGACTATGGATACTTCGTCGCCCACCCCGTGACCGGGACGTTCGCTGCGAGCATTACCGGCGTGCAGATCGCGGACGCGATCGACGACGACAAACTGTTCGCGGCGCTGCATAGCGCGTGGCAAAAGTTCCAGGTCCTGTTCTTTCGGGACCAGGACCTGACGCCGAACCAGCACCTGGCGATCGGCAAGCGCTTCGGCGACATCCAGAAGCAGGGCTATGCACCGAGCCTCGAGGGGCACGAGGGCGTCTGGGTGCAGGAGTATCCGGATCTGTACAAGGGCGTCGTCGCCGACATCAACTGGCATGCCGATAGCTCGTTTCGCTCAATACCGACGCGCGGCTCGTTGTTATACGCACTCGATGTACCGGTCAGCGGCGGCGACACGACGTGGGCGGACCAGTGCGCCGCCTACGATAACCTGTCGCCACACTGGCAGGCTTTCGCCGAGAGCCTGTCGTGCGTTCACGATAACCTGTGGAAGAACTGGCGACGCGTGCTCGAGCAGAACGGCGGCCAGGCGATGGAGGACGTGCGCAAGTTTTTGCCACCCAGCGAACACCCCGTCGTGTGCACTCATCCGGAGACCGGCCGTAAATTCCTGTTCGTTTCGGAACTGATGAGCCGCGAGATCGTCGGCATGAATGAGCGCGAGAGCCGTGCCGTCCTCGACTTCCTGCATGCCGAGCAAACGCGACCCGAGTACCAGGCCCGTTTCCACTGGGAACCCGGGTCGCTGGTACTGTGGGACAACTTCTCGACCCTGCACCGTGGAATCTTCGACTTCGGCCAGCAGCACCGGCTGATGCACCGGGTCTCGTTCAACACCGGGTGGCGCGCCTGACCCCGCCGGGAACCTGAATACAACCTGAACGGCGGTTCGGCTCATCTCGGCTTGTCCGTACAGTGACGATGCGAGCCCGATATATATTGCGTGCCGTACGGGGTTTGCCGTTAAGATAGGGCCAGTCCTGCGGTACTACGCCCAGACTAACTATTCTCGAAGACAAGGATTTGATTGACATGAAGAAGCTACTGACGATTCTGTCGCTGACTGTTGCACTGATGAGCTCGGGGAACGTATTTGCCGGCGCGCACGATGGCGGCGGCGGCCCGAAGGCAGCGGGCGACGGCCACTGCAACTACACACAGGAAAACATGTTCGCCGGACCGTTCAAGGTCTGCCAGATGCCCACCGACGCAGCACTGTGCGAAGAATTCGGCAACGCCGATGACAACGCCGATGCGGCACAGGGCGACGGCCAGTGCGCGATGGAAGCCGCGGTCGGCACCTGCGACATGGGCGTTTCCAAGATGGTCTACTACGAAGGCGATCCGGGCGGCCTCGAGATCGGCTGCGGCTTCCAGGGCGGCGAGTGGATCAACGCCGAGTAAGCCGACTCGACGACAAGAGATCGAAAAAAGACAGGCTCCGGCCTGTCTTTTTTTGCCCGGGCTAGCCGCCGAAGATGGCTTTCAGAATATAGAAGAATATGATCGCCAGCACGGCGCCGATCGGGATCGTGATGATCCACGACAGGAAGATCCGGCCAACGACCGACAGGTCGATGGCAGAGATGCCGCGCGCCATGCCGACGCCGAGGATCGCGCCGACCAGCGTATGAGTCGTCGAGATCGGAATGCCGGTTCCCGAGGCGATGACGATCGTGGTCGCCGCGCCCAGTTCGGCCGCGAACCCGCGACTCGGCGTCAGGTGTGTGATCTTGGTACCCACGGTCGCGATGACATGTCGACCGTAAGTCGCGAGCCCGACGACGATGCCCATACCGCCCAGCAGGAGTATCCAGATCGACACGGGCGCCTTCTGACCGACGACGCCTTCCTGGGCGATGCTGATCACGGCGGCCACTGGGCCGATCGCGTTGGCCACGTCGTTCGATCCGTGCGCGAACGCCATGCCGCAGGCGGTCACGACCATCAACACGGAGAACACGCGCTCGACGGTGAAGTAATGAAATTTCTTCTCCGCCTTCCGGTTCGGCTCGATGCGATTGATGAATACCTTGCCGATCAGCGCGACCACGATGCCGAAGCCGATTGAGACCAGGTAGCACTGCAGTGTCGTCAGGTCGAGCCCGACGTGCTTAAGCCCTTTGAACAGCGTCACGAGGCTCATGACGAATGCCGCGAGGAAAATGTAGAACGGCACGTAGCGCCGCGCCCTGACCAGCGGGTCGGGCCGGGTCAGGATCAGCCACTGCACGGAACTGAACAGCAGAAAGGATAGCACCCCCGCCAGCAGCGGCGATGCGACCCAACTCGCCACGATCGCCCCGACCTTGCCCCAGCTGACAGCGTCCATGCCTATACCGACAATCGCGAAACCAATGATCGCACCGACGATCGAGTGCGTCGTCGATACGGGCCAGCCACGTTGTGACGCGATCAGCAGCCACAGGCCGGCGGCCAGCAAAGCCGCCAGCATGCCGAAGATCAG
>CAZISL010000069.1:0-15267 GCA_964541975.1 uncultured Chromatiaceae bacterium
CGTCTACCCGGTGCAGGTCCAGGGCGATCGAGCGCAGCACGAGATCGCGAGAGCAATCGAGACCGCCGCGGACCGCGGCGAGTGCGACCTCCTGATCGTCGGCCGCGGGGGCGGCTCGCTGGAAGATTTGTGGGCGTTCAATGAGGAGCGTGTCGCGCGCGCTATCTTCGCGTGCCCCATCCCGATCGTATCCGCTGTCGGGCACGAAGTTGATTTTACGATTGCGGACTTCGTGGCCGACCTGCGCGCGCCGACGCCATCGGGTGCCGCGGAACTCGTGGTGCCGGACGCCAGGCAATGGCTGCAGGCGCTCGAGGCCGGCGAGCAACGCATGAAGAATGCGATCGGCCGCAGCGTCGATACCCGGCGCCTGCAACTCACCCAATTGGCCGGACGCATCGGCCGGCGGCACCCGGGCCTGATCCTGCAGCAGCACGCGCAGCGGCTCGACGAGCTGACGCAACGCATGGGTCAGTCGCTGCGGCGGCGACTGGATCTGGACAGGCTAAGACTCGACAACATCGAACGACGAATTCGCGCCGCGGCGCCGTCACGGAACGTCGATCGTCACCGGCAACGCGTCGACCACCTGCACATGCGCTTGACGGCCGCTACCCGGAAGCAACTCGCGGAAGTCGGTGGCCGGGTTGCGTTGCTCGCCGCGGCCCTGGACGGTGTCAGCCCCTTGAAGACCCTGGAACGCGGGTATGCCGTCGTCAGCGACGCCGAGACCGGCGCCGTCGTGCGTGATGCTGTGGCATTGAAGGCTGGGCAGCGAATCGACGGGAAGCTGGCGCGCGGCCGCTTCGAGGCGACGGTCGACCGAATACGCAAGGACTGAAGGGCGTCGTGATCAGGTCCGACTGCCGGCGGACAGCGCCTGCCAGTCGCCCGAGAAGAACGACGCGATGATGGGCCGGAACCGATCCATGTCCACGAGAAACGAATCGTGTCCCTGGATGGAGTCGAGCTCGACGAGGCTGACGGGCTTACCCGCTTCTTCAAATCGCGCGGCCAGTTCGCGTTGCTGGTGGATCGTGAACAGGAAGTCCGTTTCGACCCCAATCACGAGAACCCGGTCGGACTCGATCCGGCTCATTGCGGCCTGGATCGACCCGCCGTGTTCGGCCAGGTCGAACAGGTCGGATGCGCGTGACAGGTACAGGTAGCAGTTCGCGTCGAACTGGCCGGTAAATTTGTTAGCGTGATGCTCGAGGTACGCTTCGACCTCGAAGTCAGCGACGAACGGGTCACCAGGAGGATGCTCGGTCGAGATGCGCTCGCGGCCAAAACGTATTTCCCATTCCTTGCCCGATCGATAGGTGATCATGCCAAGCTTGCGTGCCAGCCGCATCCCGCCGATGGGCCCCGCATCCTGCTCGTACTGACCCGCACGCCATTCGGGATCGCGGCGAATCATCTCGCGCTGCAGGGACCGGAGCGCAATCGCATAGGGCAACGCGCGCGTCGCAGACGATATGAGCACCAGACTGCGCGCGACGCCCGGGTACATGGCCGCGAAAGCCAGCGACGTCATACCGCCCATCGACGGACCGACGAGCGAATACAGTGACGAGACAGCCAAATGGTCCAGTACTGCCTTGCCGGCTACAGCGATGTCTTCGAGCGTCAGAATGGGGAAATCAAGGCGATACAGCCGGCCGGTCGCCGGGTCGATGGATGCCGGACCGGTCGAACCAAAGCAACTGCCAAGCGAATTTATGCAGATGACGAAGTAGCGGCGCGTATCGATCGGACGACACGGCCCAACGATCTCTTCCCACCAGCCCGGAGCGGAATCCTCCGGCGAAGACGTTGCGTGCGCAGATGGCGACAGGCCCGTGAAGATCAATACGGCGTTATCGCGCCGCTCGTTCAGCGCACCCCAGGTTTCGTACGCAATCGTCGGCCGCTCGAGCACGCCACCGCGACGCATCTGGAACGTGTCGGGATACTCGAGATATTTCGTTGCCTGACCCATCGTCCTGCTCGTTGCGCACCGGCGATGAAGATCCCCGACGCTGTTGAAAATCGTTGCGCGATTATGGACCCTGCGGCGGAAACCATGACGATCAATTCGTTATATCAATATAGCGCAAATTCGCTATCGATTCGGACCTAGCGACGGCGCTTGCGAACGCGATCGCGGCTGCGCATCTGGCGCGGCGTGAGCTTGTTGCGGCGTCCCTCGTAGGGATTACGTCCGGTGCGCAATTCGATCCGGATCGGCGTGCCCTTGAGCCGGAATGCCTTCCTGAAACGGTTGACGAGAAAGCGCCGGTAGGTACCGGGCAGGCGCTGGGTCTGGTTGCCGTGTATCACGATCGTCGGCGGGCGCTTGCCGCCCTGATGCGCGTAGCTGAGTTTAACGCGGTGACGTCTGACGATCGGCGGTGGGTGTGCCTGGATCGCTTCCTGCAGTACTTCGTTCAGGCGACTCGTCGGCAGGTCTCTCACGGCTGCCTGCGCGGCCTTGTCGGCGCTGTTCAGCACGTCGAAGATGTTGCTGCCGTGTAATGCGGAGATGAAATGCGTGTCTACGAAATCGAGAAACGGCAGCTGCCGGTCGAGTTCGTCACGCAGATCGCTGCGCCGCCGGTCGCTGAGTCCGTCCCACTTGTTGACGCCGAGCGTCATGGCGCGCCCGCGCTGCAGGATCAGACCGATCAATGACGTGTCCTGTTCGGTCATGCCCTCGCGCGCATCGATCAGCATAATGACGGCATCCGCTTCCTCGAGCGCCTGCAACGACTTAACGATGCTGAACTTCTCGATCATTTCCGTGACCCGCGCTTTGCGCCTGATACCCGCCGTATCAACGAGAACGAATGGCTGTCCATCGAAGTCAAACGGTATCGCGATACTGTCTCGCGTCGTGCCCGCCTCCCCTTGCGTCACCAAGCGCTCCTCGCCCAGCAGGCGATTGATAAGCGTCGACTTACCAACATTCGGCTTGCCGATCACGGCGATTCGGGTACCGCCAGTCTCCCCTTCCGGCAACGAATCCGGCGTAGCCGGCGGGCAGAGATCGAGTGCGGTTTCGAGCATCCCCTGGACCCGGTCGCCGCGCGTCGCCGAGATCGCGATCGGGTCGCCGATACCGAGCGCGTAAAATTCCGCCGCGCTCTCGTCGGCCGCACGCCCCTCGGTCTTGTTAACGACGAGCACGACCGGTTTACCGGTGCGACGGATGAGTTCGGCGAGGTTCTCATCACCCGCGGTCATCCCGGATTCGCCGTCGACCATCAGGATGACAACGTGTGACTCGAGGACGGCCAACTCGACCTGCTTGCTCATCTGCAGATCGAGCTCGCCCTGATCTCCGGTGACGCCGCCGGTATCGACGACGATGAGGGAATTCGCGCCCGCGGCCGCGCGCAACTCGGCCGGCAGCCTGGCGAAACCGTATTGACGATCACGCGTCAGTCCCGGGTAGTCGGCGACCAGCGCGTCCCGGGTTCCGGTCAGACGATTAAAGAGTGTGGACTTCCCTACGTTCGGGCGTCCAACCAGGGCAATTACCGGAAGCACGATCGATCACTTCTTCGTGATTTCTTGGAAGGCGAAGAGCTTGCCCGACTCGCTGAGCACGAATACCAGGTCATTAACGACCATGGGCGCCGCCGAAATCCGGTTGCCGCCGGCGCGCACGCGCGCCTGTAACGTGCCGTCGCGCGCGTCGAACCAGTGGACGTAGCCGTCGTAATCGCCGACGACGGCCGAGCTTCGGTATGGCGTGGGCCCGGTCACGTCCCGATTCAGCAGTGTTTCCTGCCGCCAGAGTTCACGCCCCGTGCGACGCGAAACCGCGTACAACTGACTCGCATCGCCGGTCACATAAAGGTTGTTGAAATCGACGCCGGTGCCGGTATGGCTCGAAATTTCACGCGTCCAGAGAATCTGGCCGGACTCGGCGGCGAGCGACGACAAGGTACCCTGGTAGCCGATCGCGTAGACGTCGTCACCGACGACGCGCACGGTCGCATTGAGATCCGACAACCGATCGACTTCCGTCCGGCCACTCGGCGGCGACAGCAGGAGATCCCAGATCAGGCTGCCATCTCCGAGTTCATAGGACGCGATACGCCCGTTGTCAAAACCGCAGACGACGGCATCATTCATGATGACCGGGGACCCCGTGCCGCGCACCGACAGACGCGGCACGGACTGCTGCACGAACCATGCTTCTCCGCCGGTATCGATATTCAACGCGACGAGTTTTCCGTCGACGGTCCGCACGAGCACGAGATCGCGCGTCACGGCCGGCGTCGCGAGCACCTCGCTGGCCACCACGGTACGCCAACGTTCCGTACCATCAGCCGCATTCAGCGCAATGACATCGCCGTTATTGGAACCGAGCACCAGCAATCCCTCACCATAGCCGGGACCCGCCGACAGCGGCAGCTTAGTCTTCTTCTTCCACAGGCGCTTGCCCTTGGTCGCCTCGAAGGCCGCAACACGACCGTCGTGTGCCGCCGCATAAACGTTGGTGCCATCGGTCGCGACGTTCAATGCCAGCCGTAAGTGCTTCGAATCGCCGCCGAGTCCGGCACTCCATACCTTCTTAACCTTGATCGTCGGCTTGAGCTTGACGAGGTCCGCCGGCGGATTGTCGTCTTTGTCACCGCCGAACAGGCCGCAGCCGCTGACGACCGCCGCGAGCAGCGCCACCGCTATCCCACGCGCGATGCGATCGGGTGCAACAATCCTGTGGTTATTCGCCTGCGAGATCATTGCCAGAGCCCGGGTGTACGTGATCCGCGCGGCCTACTCGGCCGGCTCTTCGGATGTCGTAGCGCCACCGAGTGCGTCCAGCTTGGCCTGCACATACACCGCGTCGATCACGGGCGCCTCGTCATCGTTGGTCAACGCAGCCTCGTACGCGGCGCGTGCCTCATCAGTCCGTCCCTGCGCGTGATAAATGTCACCGCGCACCTCGTCGTAGCGGGACGCGAAGGCAGAATCCGGCGTCGTCGCCCCGAGTACCTCAAGCGCAACGTCGAACTGCCTCTGTTGCAGCCACACGCGCGCGAGCCGCAGCGTCGCGATGTGGCGAAGTTCATTGCTGGACGTGTGATCGACGACGGCCGCGAGATGACCGATGGCCGACTCGAAATCGCTGCGGTCCATGTAAGACTTCGCGAGCACGAAGCGCGCCTGGTCCACGTAGGTCGAACCGGAATACTGCTGGTCGAGATCCGCGAAGAACTCGTCGGCCTGCGTCGTGCGGCCACCGCGCACAGCACCGAGCAGCGCCTCGTACAGAGCTGAGGCTCGCTCGGCCTGGGTGTCCTGGTAGCCCTGCCATTGCTGCCACCCGAACAACGCGCCGACCGCGACGACAATGCCGCCAAAAATAAAACCGCCGTTGTCCCGGAACCAGTTGCGGACAATCTCCGCTTGTTGTTCGTCAGTAAGTTGTTCGTCCACTGTGAAATCTCAAATCGTCGTTTATTTGATGTAGCCCGGCAGCCTGGTCGACAGCTCTGCCCAGCCGATATTGTCCTGTCCCGTATCCTCGCGCAGCGGTTTCACGCCCACCATCTGCTCCGCTACTTCGTCCTCGCCGAGGATCAGCGCGACGCGCGCACCGCTCCGATCCGCGCGCTTCATCTGCGACTTGAAGCTGCCGGCGCCGCAGTTTATCTCAATCCGCAGCCCAGGATTCGAATCCCTTAACTGCTCTGCGAGCGCGAACGCGGGCTCCATGACGGATTCGCCAACGGCCACGACGTAAATCTCGGGCGCCGCGCTGATATCCGCGCCGCCACACACCCGGTAAAGCTCCAGCAGGCGCTCGATACCGAGCGCCCAACCGATCGCGGGCGTCGGTTTGCCGCCGAGCTGCTCGACGAGCCCGTCGTAGCGCCCGCCCGCGCAGACCGTGCCCTGGGCGCCGAGCCGATCAGTCACCCATTCGAATACGGTACGCGTGTAGTAGTCCAGACCCCGCACGAGTCGCGGGTTGACCCGATACCCAATCCCCGTGGCATCGAGCAGTCCGCGCAACTCGTCGAAGTGCCGCGCGGACTCGTCATCCAGGTAGTCCGTGATGACCGGCGCACCTGCGACTACGTCCTTCATCTCCGGATTCTTGCTGTCCAGGATGCGCATCGGGTTGCGGTGCAGGCGGTCGCGGCTGTCAGCGTCCAGCGCATCGACATGCTGCTGAAAGTAGGCCATCAGTTGTTCGCGATAGCGAACCCGGGATTCCGGCGTGCCGAGCGAGTTGATCTCGAGTTCGACCGCTCCGTCGATACCCAGCGTGCGCCAGACGCGGCTCGTCAGGATGATCAGTTCGGCGTCGACGTCGGGCCCGGGGAAGCCGAGAGCCTCCATGTCGAACTGATGGAACTGTCGCTGGCGGCCCTTCTGCGGTTTCTCATAACGAAACATCGGACCGGCGGACCAGACTTTCTGTCGCTGATTGTGCAGCAGGCCGTTGGAGATGCCGGCGCGGACAATGCCCGCCGTAGCCTCGGGGCGGAGCGTCAGGCTGACGTCATTGCGATCGGCGAAGGTGTACATCTCCTTTTCGACGATATCCGTCACCTCTCCGATCGAACGCTTGAACAACTCGGTGCGTTCGACGATCGGCACCCGGATCTCCCGGTAGCCATAGGCGATCGCCGTGTCGCGCAGAACTGCTTCGATCGTACGCCAGGTCGCGCTGTCTTCCGGCAGGATATCGGGCATCCCGCGAATGGGCTGAATCTGGGACATCAGTGGTGCTCGCGCTGCAAGCTTACTCGAACGAACCCGCGCTGATTTCGAAACGCGCGACTTTGCCGTTTACGCCGGACGACGGCACGGAGTATGGCTGATCGTTGACGGTCAGCTCGACGCCGGAAGCGTTGCCGATCAGTAACTTGAGCGGCGGCTCGCCCGCGAGCTCGCGCCGTCTGCCTTGTCGCTGCAGACCAAACAGCAAGCGCTTGTTCGCATCGGAGATTTCCACCCAGGACTCTTCCTTGAAATGCAGGCTCAGTCGCACGACGTCGGGTCGCGGCAACACCGCAGCTGCTGCGACGGGTTCCGGCTCGACCCGGACCGGCTCAGCGGCCATGGTCTCGGGCTCGACTCTCGGCTCTGGCGAATTTGGCTCGGGATCGGCGACCTCCGGCTCGGCCGGGTCCGGTTCCACTCCCGCGCCGGGGGCATTCGGCGCCGCCGCCATGGTCGTCGCGGAACTCGGCAGCTCGGGCGCTACCGACGCCTGAGGCGCTTCCACGGGCTCAGGATCGGGCTCCGCCCCGGCTGACTCGGGCACCGGGGCCTCGGCAGCGGTCGACGCCGGCGTCTCGTCGTCCTGCATGACGTATACCGTCAGCAATACACCGACCAGCATGACGAGGGCTGAGAACCCAAGCAAGACCGGGTTGACGGTGACGGACCTGCGCACAGGTCGTTCGACGGGCGGCACGGCCGGTGCGGCAGGCTCCCCGTCTCGATACGATTCAAGCACGACATCCGGCGACAGACCGACGAGCTTCGCGTACGCCTTCAGATGCCCGCGGACGAAGACGGGCGCACCGAGCTCGTCGAAGCGCTCTTCCTCGAGCGCCAGGACGATAGACTCGTCCAGATTCAACTCCTCCGCGATACGGTCCAGGGAAACGGCACGCGCCTTCCGCGCTGAACGGAGACGCTCGCCAAGGCCGAGGCCGCCGCCCGTTTTGCCCGGCTCGTTATCCGGCATTGCGGTCGAGCTCCAGCAACATGCGAGTCTCGACTGACTCGGGGAAGTCGGTGCGCAGCGAACTGGCGTGATCGTCGGCCGCTTTCCGGTCACCCATCGCGTTCTCGACCTGGAAACTGAGCCACAGCGCCGCCGGTGTCGGCTTCGACACGGCAGCGTAACGTTGCAGGAACGCGCGCGACTGCAGGTAGTTCTCGCGCTGATAAGCGACATCCGCCAGTTGCAACAAAGCGTCAGGATACTGGTTATCGAAGTTCAGCGCCGTGCGCAGGTAGTTTTCGGCGAGCGCGAGATCGACGTTCTTGGCGCAGACGCCTGCGTTTGTATTCAGCATCGCCTTGTTCGAAAAATACTTGGATTGCGGAATCGCGATTGCGCGATTGAAGTTTTCCAGCGCCTCCTTGACGGTCGCATCGTTGCGACACAGGAAAACACCGAGACTGTTCAATGCCTCCGGGTCGTTCGACGCCAGCGAGACGGCTTTGCGATAGTGCTTCTCGGCACCCTTGGAGTCGCCGAGCGCTTCATAAACGAGCCCGAGCGCGCGATGCGCAGTGATGTTGTCAGGATCGAGCTCGACCGCCTTCTCCAGCTTGGACTGCGCCGATTGCAAATCGCCCTGGCGCAGGTAGCCGACGCCGAGGTCGACATTCAGAGAAGCAGCCTCTTCCGGTTGTTCTTTCGGTTGAACGCGGCCCGACGTCGTCTCTGTCACGCAACCGGCGAGCAATATTGACAACGCGACACACGCAATCGCGAGAAACCGGTTTGACTGAACCATCACTGAATAACGCCCTGCTGAAATTTCGCCCCCATCGGCACCCGCACCCGATTGCTGACGCGACCCGCGAGTTGCCCGCACGCGGCCGCGATGTCGTCGCCGCGAGTTTTGCGCGTGACGGTAATGATACCCGCCCGCAACAATACTTGCCGAAAGTCGTCGACCACCGATTGATCCGAACGACGAAACTCGGTGCCGGGAAACGGGTTGAATGGAATCAGGTTGACCTTGGCCGGACGGTTCGCCAACAGGCGTGCCAGTTGACGTGCGTGATCGAGGCTGTCGTTGACACCCGCGAGCATGACGTACTCGAACGTGACATCCTTGAGGTTCGCCGACCGCGCGTAGTCCCAACATGCCAACAACAGCTCGTCGATCGGGTAGCGACGATTGATCGGCACCAGTCGATCCCGCAACTCGTCATTCGGCGCGTGTAGTGAGACCGCGAGCGCGACGTTGGAGGTCTCCGCCAACTTGCGGATCTGCGGCACGAGCCCGGACGTGCTGATCGTCACGCGACGTCGCGACAGTCCGAAACCGAGATCGTCGAGCAGGATGTCCGCAGCGCGCGATACCGCACGCAGATTCGCGAGCGGCTCGCCCATACCCATGAATACGATGTTCGAAATACGCTGCGTAGCATCGGCGCCGAGCTCCTGACGGGCCAGCATGACCTGGCCGACGATTTCGTCGGCCGACAGATTGCGGTTGAAGCCCTGGCGTCCGGTCGCACAGAAGGGGCAGTCCATAGCGCATCCGACCTGCGAAGACACGCACAATGTGCCGCGGGTCTCCTCCGGGATGAACACCATCTCGATCGCCTGCTTGTGGCCGGCCCTCAGCTGCCATTTGACGACGCCGTCCGTCGCGTCTTCCCGTTGCTGGATCTCGGGAAGGTCGAATGTCAGTCGATCGGCCAGCGACTGGCGCAATGCCACGCTCAGATCGGTCATCTGGTCCAGCTCGTAAACCGAACGGCCGTAGATCCACTGCATGACCTGGCGGGCGCGAAACGGCTTCTCGCCCATGTCCGCAAACAGGGATTCGAGATCGCCACGCGTCATGCCCAGCAGGTTTTGAGAGGTTCCGGCCATTCGATCGATCTGACGCAATCAGCGAGTACGCGGACAGATCTGGTCGTCGTCGAAGAAATATGCGATCTCGACAGCCGCGGTATCGGGACCGTCGGAACCATGCACGACGTTCTCCTCGATACTCTCCGCGAAGTCCTTGCGAATCGTGCCCGGATCGGCATCGGCGGGATTCGTCGCACCCATGATCTCGCGATTCTTATGAATCGCATTCTCGCCTTCCAGTACCTGAACCATGACGGGACCCGAGATCATGTAACTGACGAGGTCGTTGAAGAAGGGCCGTTCCCTGTGGACGGCATAGAAACCCTCTGCCTGGTCGCGCGTCAGGTGCACCATCCGGGATGCGACGATCTGCAGACCCGCCTGCTCGAAGCGCCGATAGACTTCACCGATCAGATTCTTCTCGACGCCATCGGGTTTCACAATCGAAAACGTACGTTCAATAGCCATTACTGTTCCTGTTATTGGTCACTACACACTAAAACTTTCGCCGCAACCGCATTCGCCGGCCGCGTTCGGATTTCTGAAACGGAAGGCTTCGTTCAAGCCCTCGCGTACGTAATCGACTTCCGTGCCGTCGATCAGTTCGAGACTCTGCTGGTCGACGATGACTTTCACGTCATCGGTATCGAAGACGACGTCGCCGTCGCTCACCTCGTCGGCATAATCCACGACGTAGGCGAAGCCGGAGCAACCCGTCTTCTTGATGCCAAGCCGCAGGCCGATGCCGGCGCCTCGCTTGGCAAGATAATTGCGGACCCTTTCGGCCGCGCGGTCGGTGAGAGTAATCACTGCAGGACTTCCCAATTGATTGATCGGAATACCCGGTTCGGATCTGTGATCCGGGCCCATCGCCGCCTAGGCCGGGGACCCTTGACCCCGGGAATCGGCAAGCCCTCTATTTTCCCAAGCTTGGAAGCAATCATGCAAGGCGTCCTGCATGATCAGCAGCCGGCCGGTCTTCTCGACCGGGACATCCAGCGCCCGAATCAGCTCGTCGAGGTCGACCCTGAGGAGCGCGTCCGCCGGCGCCCCGTCGAGGCCCTGCGCCGCCACGCTACAGGCCGCAATGGTGTGTGGACAGCCATAAGCCTGGAAAGCGATCCGCGAGATCTGGCCGTCCTGGATGCGCGCCTCGAAGCGCACGCGCGCCCCGATGTCCCGGCGCCCTGCCGTCCCGGTAAACATATTGTCCCGCGACCCGCCGAGCGGGCCGACGTTGGCCGGGTGCCGGAAATGCCGCTCGACCGCGGGCGAATAGCTCGGATCGCGGCTCATGCCAGCGCGACCTCAGACTTCGGCGCCAGCCGGCGCAGGTGCTCGACCGCCGAACAGAACGACTCGATCGCGATATCGACCTGCCGCTCGGTCGTCGAACGTCCAAAACTGAATCTGACGGAGCTGCGCGCGAGTTCGTCGTCGCGTCCCAGCAAGCGCAGGACCGCGGAAGGCTCTGTCGTTGCCGTCGCGCATGCAGAGCCGGCGGAAACGGCCAGGTCATCGAGCGCGTAGTGAAGGCTCTCGCCCTCGACTCCGGTCACGCTGACGCTGAGGATGTGACACACGCGATGCTGGGAATGCCCGTTCAGCAGAACACCGGACATTGCATGAATGCCTGACCACAGGCGGTCGCGCAACATCGCGAGCCGTTCCGCGTCGTCTTCGCGGCGTTCGCGCGCGATCTCGAAAGCGAGCCCCATCCCAACGGCCTGATGCGTCGGCACCGTACCCGGCCGAACCCCGCGCTCCTGGCCACCACCATGGAACAGGGGCTCGACGCGGCCGACACGCCTCCGATTCAGGTACAACGCGCCGACACCTTTCGGCCCGTAGAGTTTCTGCGCCGACAGCGACATCAGGTCGACGTTCTGCGCGACAACATCGAGCGGCAGCCGCCCGGCGCTCTGCGCGGCGTCGACGTGAAACAACACATCGCGTTCGCGGCACAGCCGGCCGATGCCCGCGATGTCCTGGATGACGCCGATCTCGTTGTTGACATGCATCACCGAAACCAGCGTCGTGTCCTCGCGCAACGCTGCAGCGATGTCGTCCGGGTCGACGAGGCCGTTGGCATCACACTCGACGTAACTGACGTCGAAACCGTCTTTCTCGAGGTAGCGACAGGCTTCGAGTACGGCGGGGTGTTCGATCGACGAAGTGACAACATGTTTACCGACGCCGGAACGGAACCGCGCCGCGCCGATGATCGCGAGGTTGTCCGACTCGGTCGCGCCCGACGTCCAGACGATCTCGGCCGGTGCGGCATTGATCAGCGACGCAACCTGCGCCCGCGCCCGGCTCACCGCCATCGCGGCATCGCGACCGAACGCGTGCATCGTCGAATGCGGATTGCCGTAACCTGCATCTCCCGTCAGGCAATCGAACATCGCCGCCGCGACTTCGGGCGCGACTGGTGTCGAGGCCGCGTAATCGAGATAGATTGGCGTGTTCATCACCTCGTCGGTTGCCGCTCGAGCATCCGCCGACGCGGACGCCAGCGCGGTCAGAGTGCCTCGCAACATGTTCAACTCGCGTTCGTCCAGCCGGGCGCGGTTGTAGATACGCCGCAGTCGGCGCATCAACACACGCGGGTTGTCCGGCTTCAGAAAACCGGATTCGAGCAGCGCACGCTCCAGGTGTCCATAGAAATACTCCATGCCCTCCGCGCTGGCAGGCGGGGCATCCGCCTTTTCCCCGGGCTTCTCATCGACGTTACTCGCCCTGCGAATCTCATACGCGATGATCTGTACCGCCGCGGCCAGGTTCAGTGAACTGTAGTCCGGGTTGCTCGGGATATAGACCAGCGCATTGCATTGATCCATCTCGGCATTGGTCAGGCCCGCGCGTTCTGCACCGAAAACGATCGCGACCGGCTTGGTCCGACTCGACTCGACGGCCTGCTCAGCGCATTCGCGCGGATCCAGCTCCGGCCAGCTCAGGCTGCGCCGACGTGCGCTCGCACCGACGACAAGCCCACAGCCGGCCACGGCCTCGGTCAGCGACGGCACGATCCGCGCGTCCAACAGAACGTCCCTGGCGCCGGAAGAACGGGCCCGCGCGACGTCGTCGATCTCACACGCCGGATTGACGACCACGAGGTCGTGCAGCCCCATGGTTTTCATCGCCCGTGCGGCCGCGCCGATGTTCCCGGGATGGGTCGGCTGGAACAGGACAATGCGGATGGGAAGATCGGGATCGGCTGCCATTTTTTGATCGGTCACCAGAGCTGGCCACGATGCTACCCGAAAATGGGTGCCTGACACCGCTGAATTGACAGTACAATACCGCACCTTTTCGACGGCCCCCTCCACATGCAGGCACTACTCAACACAGCGCTCAAGGCAGCGCGGCGCGGCGGCGACCTCGCCGTGCGTCAGCTCAACCGCGTCCATGAACTCAAGGTGGAGAGTAAAGGCGTGAACGACTTCGTCACGCGCGTTGATCGGGCCGCCGAGGAAAAAATCATCGAGACGATCCACGAGTACTACCCGGATCACGCCTTCCTCGCCGAGGAAAGCGGCGCCACGGGGGACAGCGATCACGTCTGGATCATCGACCCGCTCGACGGTACGACTAACTTCATCCACGGCGTGCCGGTATTCGGGGTATCGATCGCATTACGTATCAAGGGTCGTATCGAGATCGGCGTCGTCTACGACCCGAATCGCCAGGAGATGTTCACGGCGATACGCGGCCGCGGCGCACAGGTCGACGGCCACAAGATCCGGGTCAGCGGTCGCCGCGGCCTTGAAGGCGCGCTGATCGGCACCGGATTCCCCTACCGATCCAAAGACAAGGTCGAGTCCTACGCGAAGATGCTGGTGAGCGTCCTGAGCGAGACGGCCGGCGTGCGCCGCCCGGGCGCCGCGTCGATCGACCTCGCCTGGCTCGCGGCCGGACGCTACGACGGCTTCTGGGAGTTCGGTCTGAATACCTGGGATATCGCCGCGGGCTCACTCCTCCTGCGTGAAGCGGGCGGCCTGATCAGCGAACTGGACGGCGACGGCGACTACCTCGAGAGCGGCAACATCGTCGCCGGCTCGCCGAAAGTGCATGACGCGCTGAAAAAGCTCCTGCTCAAGCACCTGCCGTAGCGAGAATCTGCCGCAGCGAAAATCGACGCGTTCTCGCGTGACCTAGTCCCTACCCCGGATGGCCGGTGAATCATTGTTCTTAGACACGCCGTGAATACGTCCCTCTAGGCTCCAGCGCGGCGTCCCTGCCGCGCAGGGTCTAAGAACAATGATTCACCGGCCATCTGACGCAGCGTGCTTGCAACTCGTTTTCCGTGCGCCAATTCTTCCCGCGCTTGGTCACATTTCCGGGGGGATTCATGTGTCGTACGGATGCTTCACGGCCGCCTCAGCGTCCAGGATCAAAGCCAAATTGCGCATCGATACAGATGCGAGGGAGAGCGGATCGCTCTGACACTGGGTCAGGAGGATTGCGCGAGGTCTTTTCGAGACCCTGGGCGGCAGGGACGCCGCCCTGGAGCCTACAGGGATGTATTCACGGCGTGTCTCGAAAAGACCTCGCGCAATCCTCTCGGGCCACCTTTACCAGCCGATCGAGTGCGAACTCTACGGCAGATCGTCAACCGCTTCCTTATCCACCTTCTTCGGCAACAAATCTTCCGTCGTAACGTCGAGCGCCAACGCGCTCGCGCTCGCCGTGTAGATCGATGAATAGGTACCAATCAGCACGCCGACGATCAAGGCGATCGAGAAACCCCGAACCGTCTCGCCGCCGAGCACCAACAATGCGATGACGACGATCAGCGTCGTCAAGCTGGTGATGACCGTGCGACCGAGCATCTGGTTGATCGACGTATTCATGATCGCCTCGGCGCCCTGCTTCTTGATCAGCCGGAAATTCTCCCTGATCCGATCGAACACGACGATCGTGTCGTTGAGCGAGTAACCGATCACCGCGAGAACCGCGGCCAGCACCGACAGGTCGAATGGCACCTGAAATACCGAGAAGAAGCCAAGCGTGATCAAAACGTCATGCAACAATGCGGCCACGGAACCGACTGCGAACTTCCACTGGAAGCGAATCATGATGTAGATCAGGATCATAATCATCGCGAACAACATCGCCAGGCCGCCGCGTTCGGTAAGTTCGTCGCCGACCTGTGGCCCGACGAACTCGACGCGCCGGAGCTCGATGCCTTCCTGCCCGGAACTCAGGAAGCCGAAGATCTGATCGCCGATCTGACGGCTGTCGACGCCCTCCTCCGGCAGCACTCTTATCAACACGTCGGTCGCGCTGCCGAAGTTCTGCACGATCGCATCGCCGAATCCGCCATCGGACAGGCGCCGACGGACATCCACAAGATCGGCCGCATCGGGATAACCGACCTCGATCAGGACGCCACCGGTGAAATCGATGCCGAAGTTCAGCCCGCGGGTCGCGAGCGAACCGATGCTGATCGCGATCAGCACGAATGAAACAATCGCCGTGATCCGGCGCTTGGCCATGAAGTTGATGTTGGTTGAGTTCGAAATTAATTGCATCGTCTTGTCCGGCTAGATCGACAGCCGCTCCACGGTTCGACCGCCGTACAAAAAGTTGATCAACATGCGTGTACCGATGATCGCCGTGAACATCGAAGTGATGATGCCGAGCGACAGCGTCACGGCGAAGCCCTTGATCGGGCCCGTGCCGAATGCGAACAGGACGACCGCAGCGAT
>CAZISL010000070.1:0-17326 GCA_964541975.1 uncultured Chromatiaceae bacterium
CAACAGGGGCCGGCCGGTAGGCCGGTCCCGCGGCCGGAGGCCGCTAACTGCTTGCACTGGTTACAGGGCATTTTGATCTTGAGCTCCGACCCTCGGCAAGTAAACAAATAGATAGTAGGCGAATGTTGAGATCGGTAGCAGCAATATGTGGAATACAGAAAGAAGCGGACGGTCCCTAAAGAACCCACGCTGATAATGATCCCTCAACGAGAGAACAATAAAAGACAGCAATGCAACCGCGGCCAAGACCTGAAACAGTTGGTATAGGAGTTTCCACGTCGTCGTGTCTGGGTCTTGATCGGCGATTGAGATGGTCACAACTACGGCAATCACGCTGCCGAGGGCCGAAAAGTCGATTGCTGTCAATTTACGCACTATGACCTGTAACAGCTGATTCTGTTTTCGCTGGGTTGATTGTTTGGGGTTTTGTGCGAAATCATTTGTCTAAATTAGAAGGAAAAACACACATTTTCAACCAAATGTGTGGTGAGGCTTGTCAGTGTCGGCGTAACGGAATCCCGAGAATAGTTTCGGCTGGGGTGATTCTGGATAAGTGGAGTGCGACCTGTTGTTTTCGGGACTCGTTTCTTGTGAATTCGGTGTGAAATTGAGGATGGCGGGCGGGGTCAGAGGCGCTATCTTCGGTACATGGATGATATCCCGGTGCCGGTCGAGGGGCGTCGGCCCCTCTTGATCGATGCGGTTCGCCGCTTGATGCGGGAGCGGCATATGGCGTATTCGACCGAGAAGACCTATGTGCATTGGATCCGCAGCTTTGTTCGATTTCACGGCAATCGGCATCCGCGGGATCTTGGGGCGCCCGACGTCGACCGGTATTTGTCGTGGCTCGCGGTGAATCGCGGTGTGTCGCCCGGGACTCAGGCGATCGCGTTGAATGCGCTGGTGTTCCTGTATCACCAGTGCCTGGAAATCGACCTCGGGAAGCTCGATTTTCGGCGGCCGAAGCCGCGCCGCCGGGTGCCGCAGGTGCTGACGCACGAGGAGGCGATGGCGATTTTGTCGCTGCTGTCGGGGCCCGCGTCGCTGATCATGCGGCTGATCTACGGATCCGGCTTGCGGGTAATGGAGTGCTGCCGGTTGCGCGTCAAGGATGTCGATTTTGGCATGCATGAGCTCCTGATCCGGGATGGCAAGGGCAATAAGGACCGGCGGACGTTGCTGCCGAAGTCATTGGTGGCCGATCTCCGCGGCCAGGTCCGTCGGGTGCGGCGGTTGCTGATCTACGACCAGTCATGCGGTGTCGGTAACGTGTATATGCCGTATGCGCTATTCCGCAAGTTCCCGAATGCCGGCAGGGAACTGGTTTGGCAGTTCGTGTTCCCGGCGACCGCGCCGGCGGTGGACCGAGCGACCGGGGAGTTGCGAAGGCATCATATCCACGTGAGCGCCGTGCGCAGGCGCCTGACGTTAGCGGTGAAGGAATCCGGAATCTCCAAGCGCGTAACGACGCATACGTTCCGCCACAGCTTCGCGACGCGCCTGCTAGAGCGTGGCTATGATCTGCGTACGATCCAGGAATTGCTCGGCCATTCGGACGTGTCGACGACCGAGATCTACACGCATGTGCTTAATCGGGGTGGGCGTGGCGTGGTCAGTCCGATCGATTGATATCGGTTGAGCGCACGGCGTTTGCCCATCGCTCATCGCCTCGCCTCAGCCACCCTGCGATGCCGTGCGGCTGCCGGCTACTGATAGATCCTGTCGGGCAGGAACGTAACGAGTTCCGGCCAGACGGCCAGCAGCAACAGCATCAGCAGCTGCAAACCAACAAATGGCATCACGCCTCGGTACATCGCGGACGTTTTTACCTCGGGCGGGGCGACGCCGCGCAGGTAGAACAGGGCGAAGCCGAACGGTGGTGTCAGGAACGACGTCTGCAGGTTGATGGCAATCATGATGCCGAGCCAGACCGGATCGAAGCCCATCGCCAGCAGCACCGGCCCGACGATTGGCACGACGACGAAGGTGATCTCGATGAAGTCGAGTACGAAACCGAGCAGGAACATGACGAGCATGACGACGACGATCGCGCCGATCTTACCGCCCGGCATGCCGAGCAGAAATTCACGGACGAGTTCGTCGCCGCCATAGCCGCGGAAGACCAGCGAGAACACCGACGCGCCGATCAGGATCAGGAATACCATGCTGCTGATGCGCGTCGTATTCCGGGCGATCTCGCGCAGCCGTGCAGTCGAGAGTTCTCGCCTGAGCGCCGCGAGGAAGAGCGCGCCGACCGCGCCGACCGCTGCGGCTTCGGTCGGCGTCGCGAATCCGCCGATGATCGAGCCGAGCACCGCTACGATCAGCGCGAGCGGCGGCAACAATACGCGGATCACTCGCCCGAGCAGTTCGGTGCCTTGTATCGGCGCCTGATCCTTGAGCTGCCTGCCCGGCATCGCGTTCGGCCGGATGAGTCCCAGCACGATGATATAGACGATGTAGAAGCCGACGAGCAGGAAGCCCGGCACGATCGCGCCGACGAACAGGTCGCCGACGGACACCGTCTCCGGCGAGTAGATCCCCTGGTTCAGCTGCGCCTGCTGAAACGCTGACGACAGGACATCGCCAAGCAGGACGAGGATGATCGACGGCGGGATGATCTGCCCTAGCGTTCCCGACGCGTTGATGACACCGGTCGCGATGGCGGGGTCGTAGCCGCGTTTCAACATCGTCGGCAGCGACAGCAGGCCCATCGTCACGACCGTCGCGCCGACGATGCCCGTGCTCGCGGCCAGCAGCATGCCGACGATCGTCACCGCGATCGCGAGACCGCCGCGCAGTTCGCCGAACAACAGGCTGAGCGTTTCGAGCAACTCCTCCGCGATCCGGGCTCGCTCGAGCGTGATGCCCATGAACACAAACAACGGCACCGCGACCAGCGTACCGTTGTTCATGATGCCGAAGATCCGGTTCGGCATCGTGCCGAGGAACGCCGGATCGAAGCCGCCACCGATGATCCCGCCGAGCGCGAACATCAGTGCCGTACCGGCCAGCGTGAAGGCGACCGGGAAGCCCAGCAACAGCAGGCCGATGACGGCAACGAACATCACCAGCGCCAGCATGTCAGTCTGTCCGCAGCGCTGCGATCGACCGGGTCAGGATGACGAATGCCTGCAGCATCAGCGTCACGGCCATGATCGGGATGAAGGTTTTCATGATTGACGGGAATGGAAACACCAGGCCGCCCGCTTCCCTCGAGCTTTCCTGGATCGACCACGATACGGTGACGTAGTCCCAGCTGCTCCAGATCAAAAACGAGCAGACCGGCACCACGAACAGCACCGCCCCGAGCGCGTCGACCAGCGCTTTTTTTTGCGGCGAGAAGTCACCATAGAAAACGTCTACCCGAACGTGCTGGTCACGCGCGAGCGTATAGGCCGCGGCGAGCATGAACACGGCTGCATGCATCCATGTCACCGTCTCCTGCAGCCAGATCCAGCCGAAGTCGAATGCGTACCGCATGACGACGATGACGAACGTGATCACGACCATCAACACGGTCATCCACGCCGTCATCCGACCGAGAGCGATATTGAGTCGTTCCAGCCGCTGCACGGTAGGTTAGTGACGCCAGAAGGACGACGAAACCAGCACCAGCAGCGTGAAAATTTCCAGGCGCCCGAGCAGCATCGCGGCAACGCAGACCCACTTGGCGAGATCGTTGATGTTGGCGAAGCTCGTCGCCACTTCGCCGAGGCCCGGGCCGAGATTGTTCAGGCTCGCGGCGATCGCCGAGAACGCCGTGACCTGATCCATCCCGGTTGCCAGCATCACCATCATCATCGCCGCGAACAGCACGACATAGACCGCGAAGAATCCCCATACGGAGTCGATAACCCGCTGCGGTACCGGCATGCGGCCCAGCTTGACCGGCATCTCCGCGCTCGGATGTACGAGTCGGCGCACCTCGCGGGTGCCTTGCTTGTAAAGCAACAGCACCCGTATGACCTTCATACCGCCACCGGTCGAGCCCGCGCAGCCGCCGATGAAACTCGAGAAGATCAGCAGTACCGGTAGCAGGCCGGGCCAGATGGAGAAGTTCGTCGTCGTGAAGCCCGTCGTCGTCGCGATCGACACGACCTGGAACGTGCCGTTGATCGCAATCTTGTCGAGCGAGTCGTATTGCTTGTTGATGAGCAGGTAGAACAGCACGAAGACGGCCAGGCTGAACAGGATCGTGACGTAAGCCCGGAACTCGGGATCGGCCAGGTAGTTTCTCAGCGTGTTGGAACGCCAGGCGACGAAGTGCAGGGAAAAGTTAATGCCCGCGATAAACATGAAGAAGATCGCGACGACATCGATCGCCGCGCTGTCGAAATAGCCGACACTCGCGTCATGCGTGGAGAATCCGCCGATCGCCACCGTGCTGAACGAATGGCAGATCGCATCAAACAGGTCCATGCCGGCGAAGAAGTAGGAGCCCGCGCAGGCGATCGTCAGCGCGAAATAGATATACCAGAGCGCCTTCGCCGTCTCGGCGATACGCGGCGTCAGCTTCGTATCCTTGACGGGCCCCGGCGTCTCGGCGCGGTACAGCTGCATGCCGCCGACGCCGAGCATCGGCAGGACCGCAACGGCGAGAACGATGATGCCCATGCCGCCAAACCACTGCAGCTGCTGGCGGTAGTACAGGATCGATTTCGGCAGGGTGTCGAGCCCGGACAGCACGGTCGCACCCGTGGTCGTCAGACCCGAGATGGCCTCGAAAACCGCATCGGTCAGCGTCATCGACGGTTCGGTCGAGAACAACAACGGCGCCGCGCCGAAACTGCCCAGCACCACCCAGAACCCGGCGACGATGCCGAATCCGTCGCGCAAGCGGAGGTCGCGCTTGTCATTGCGTACCGGCAGCCATGCCAGGAAGCCGATCGCGAATGTCACGGCGAAACCGTAGATAAAGGCCCACATCGAGCCGTCGTCGTAGATCAACGAAACGAGCACCGGCGGCAGCATGCTGGTGCTGAACAGCATCAGCAGCATGCCGAGGATCCGCTGAACGACGGCGAAACGCATCAGTGGGTCAGGAGAACTTCACGTCGACCTGGAACAGGCGTTCGACTTCGTCCGTCTGTCGCCGGTCGGTAATGAACAGGATGATGTGATCGTCCGTCTCGACGATCGTGTCGTGGTGCGCCTCCACAACCTTGTCGTCACGCACGATGACGCTGATGGTCGTGCCGGGCGGCAGTTTGATGTCCTCGATCGCGCGTCCGACCACCTTGGATTCCTTCTCGGTCCCATGCGCGATCGCCTCGATTGCCTCCGCGCGCCCGCGCCTGAGCGAGTGAACCTTGACGACGTCACCGCGCCGCACGTGCGCGAGCAACGAGCCAATGGTGATCTGCTGCGGCGAGATCGCAACATCGATCGCGCCGGACTCGACCATGTCCGCATATGACGGGCGCGTAATCAGCGCCATGACTTTCTTGCAGCCGAGCCTCTTCGCGACCATCGCCGACAGGATGTTGGCCTCTTCCGCATTGGTCAGGGCGACGAACACGTCGGAGTTATCGATGTTCTCCTCCAGCAGCAGTTCCTCATCGGCTGCATCCCCGTGCAGAACGATCGATTTGCTGAGGCGTTCGGAGATCGCGCGCGCGCGCGACTTGTTGTGCTCGATCACCTTGACCTGGTTGGTCGATTCCAGCGCGGTCGCCAAACGGAAACCGATGTTGCCGCCGCCCGCAATGACGACGCGCCTGACCGGGTCCTCTAGGCGGCGCATCTCGCTCATGACGCGGCGAATATCTTTGGTAGCCGCGATGAAAAAGACCTCGTCGTTTTCCTGGATCAGCGTGTTGCCGTCCGGGATGATGCTCTGCCCGTTGCGATAGATCGCCGCGATGCGGGTCTCGATACCCGGGATATGATCCTTTAGCGCCTTGATCTGCTGGCCGACGAGCAGGCCGCCGCGATGCGCCCGCGCGCCGACGAGCCGCACGGCGCCGTTGGCGAACTCGAGAACCTGGAATGCGCCGGGGTAATGGATCAGCTGCTCGATATGCTGGGTGACGAGCTCTTCCGGGCTGATGCGAAAGTCGACCGGAATCGCTGACTGTTGCCACAGCGACTCCGCGGCGATGTACTCGGCCGACCGGATGCGTGCGATCTTCGTCGGAATCTGGAACATCGTGTAAGCGACCTGGCACGCGATCATATTCACTTCGTCACTGTTGGTCAGCGCGATGATCATGTCGGCATCTTTCGCACCGGCGCGCGCGAGCACGTCCGGCCACGATGCGTGCCCGACGACCGTGCGCACATCGAGGCGGTCCTGAAGCTCACGCAAGACAGTCGCGTCAGCGTCGACGATCGTGACTTCGTTGGCTTCTTCCGTCGCCAGATGATACGCGGCCGTGTTACCGACTTGCCCTGCGCCGAGGATCAGAATGTTCATGTTTGAATAAGTGCCTAGCTCGACAATTGCACGAGATCCGGCCGCAATCCGGACAGCCATTGTGCAATTCGAATCATTACCGGAGCATACTGCTTGAATCGTAATGCCATCATGCGATCACGAATAAAATCAGGCGTTCTCGTGCAATTGTCGGGCTCGGTGTCCGAGGCAGCCGTAGTTTACATCAGTTCAAGGTTGGCGTAGGACATGACCAGCCATTTTGTGCCGGCCGTCTCGAAATTGACCTGCACCCTCGCGTGCGCGCCGCTGCCCTCGCAGTTCAGCACGACACCCTCGCCGAACTTGCCATGACGAACGCGCTGACCGAGCCGGATGTCATTGTCGTTCTGGTCCGTCAGGCTGCGCCTGCCCGCATACCCCGACGCATGGGATGGTGCATGTCGGTGCACCGGTCGCGAGACCCGGATGTTCGGGCGCACTTCCTCGAGCAATTCGGTCGGGATCTCCGCGATGAACCGCGACGGTTGGGCGAAGCTGTCGACGCCATACATCCGGCGTTGTTCTGCATACGTCAGGTATAACTCACTCATCGCGCGGGTCGTGCCCACATAACAGAGCCGGCGTTCCTCCTCGAGACCGTCGGCATCGTTGAGCGATCGCCGGTGCGGGAACAGACCGTCCTCCATGCCCGTCATGAATACGAGCGGAAACTCCAGACCCTTGACCGAGTGCAGCGTCATGAGTTGCACGCAGTCGTCCCATGCGTCGCCCTGCGTATCGCCCGACTCCAGCACGGCGTGCGACAGGAATGCAGCCAGCGGCGTCATCTCCTCGGTCATTTCTTCGTCGGCAAAGCCGCGCGCGGCGCTGACGAGTTCCTCGAGGTTTTCGATCCGCGCCTCGGCCTTCTCTTTCGGCTCCTTGCGGTAGTGCGAGATCAGGCTGCTCTGCTGGATGACGTGATCGACCTGCTCGTGCAGTTCCACGCCGCGCCCGTTGGTATCTTTCGTATCGCTGGCCATGACCTCGATGAGTCCGAGAAAGGCCTGCACGGCGTTCGCGGCGCGCCCCGGGAGCTGGCCGCCGGCCAGCGAGCGAGCCGATTCCCACATCGACAGCGCATTCGCGCGCGCGTACTCACGGATCATCGCGACCGTCCGGGCGCCGATGCCGCGCGCCGGGACGTTGACGACGCGTTCGAACGACGGGTCATCGCTGCGGTTCTCGATCAGGCGCAGATACGCCAGCGCATCCTTGATCTCGGCGCGTTCGAAGAACCGCTGACCGCCATAGACGCGATAGGGTACCTGCGCCCGCAGCATCGCTTCTTCGAATACGCGCGACTGGGCGTTCGATCTGTACAGCACCGCTGCTTCGACGCGCGGGTTCCCCTGCGCGACCCAGTTCTGGATCTTGCCGACAATAAAGTCGGCCTCGTCGCGCTCGTTGTAGGCGTTGTAGAGTCGGATCGGGTCGCCATCGCCGTCGTCGGTCCACAACTCCTTGCTCATGCGGTTGGGGTTGTTGGTGATGATCGCGTTCGCAGCCTTGAGGATATTGCTGGTCGAGCGGTAGTTCTGTTCGAGTTTGACGACCGTCGCGTTCGGGAAGTCCTTCTGGAACTTCATGATGTGCTCGACCCGCGCGCCGCGCCAGCGATAGATCGACTGGTCGTCGTCGCCGACGGCGAACGGAATGCCCGTGTCCCCCGCCAGTACCCGCAGCCACGCATACTGGATCGCGTTCGTATCCTGGAACTCGTCGACGAGCAGGTGCCTGAAACGACGCCGGTAACGTTCGAGCACCTCAGGTTGGTGCAGCCACAATTCGTGCGCCCGCAGCAGCAACTCGGCGAAATCGACCAGGCCGGATTGCTCGCAGGTCTCCTGATACACGCGGTACAGGTGAATCAGCTGCCGGCGATTCTGGTCGTCCTGATCCGCGACGTGTTCGGGGCGCAGGCCCTCGTCTTTCTGTTTATTGATGAAGTACTGGATCTCGCGCGGCACCCACGTGGTGTCATCGAGTTCGAGGTTCTTGCACATCCGCCTGATCAGCCGCTGCTGGTCATCCGAGTCGATGATCTGGAACGATTGCGGCAGGCCGGCCTCGCGCCAGTGCCGGCGTAACAGTCGGTGCGCGAGTCCGTGGAAGGTGCCGACCCACAGGTTGTCGACCGGCATCCCGAGCAGTGCCTCGATGCGGCCGCGCATCTCGGCCGCGGCCTTGTTCGTGAATGTGACGGCCAGGATGCCGAGCGGTGAGACATTCTCGACCTGGATCAGCCACGCGATCCGATGCACCAGCACGCGCGTCTTGCCGCTGCCGGCGCCAGCCACGACCAGCATCGGCTGGTCGGGTGCGGTCACCGCCTGACGCTGCGCGTCGTTGAGCGGATCGATGATCGGGGTTACGTCCATGTAAGTGCGGATCGTTGAGTGCTATTTCCCGCTAGTCTAGCAGCCGGGAATTCGTCACGGCTGGCAAATGTACAGGTCCTGCTCCTTGCCGGTTTCGTCGACAATGCGCTGCGTCCGGCATTGCTCGAGATTCATCATGCTGACGACGGGATAACGAGTCGCGGAGCAAGGCACGCGCAAGTCGCGATCCGGCGGGCTCAGGAACACCGGTGGTGGCTTGATCGACACCGGGGTGACTCCATTGGCCTGGCGGGCCATGCTGTTGGCGATCAGGATATCTGTCGATCGTTTGCAAGCGTGTTCGACGACGAACGAATCGATCCTTTCTTCGAGCGAAGCGCTCCAGTCGAGCAATTCCGAATTCATCACCGGCGGACCGCCGTCGGCCATGGCGGCAACGACGGCCGAATACGCTTCCACGTTCAGATCCTGCGATGGCGTATCGTTGAGCAATTCGCTGACTTGTCGACCGAGATCTTCATTACGCGTTTGTGTAATCGCGCGCAGATCCATCAGCACACTGAGCGTATCGGCAACTTTAATAGCCGCATAGACGGATCCCTGCGTAACGGCTTTCCGATAGAGCTCAAATGCCGCGATCGGGTCGTCGAACATGGCCAGTCGCGCCAGCGTTTGCGTCGCGCCGGCGTCACCGGCATCGCTCATTGCGCGCAACGTCGCTGTATCGAGCGTCGCATAGTACGCACTGCGCGAGCCCTCCGGCGTCACGCCAAGCAAAGTATTCTCATCGAGGTAGCCGCGCTCGGCATACCAGCGAGCGGCATCCTCGACGACCAGCAGCCCATTGAGGCCGAGCTGGTCGAGCAACGTGACCAGGTCGTCGTGCGACTCGATGCGCGGGAGATAAGGATCCATTTCCTGGCTCACCGACTCGGTGATCACGGGCGTGTCGCTTCTGACCTCCTGTCCGCGAGATGCCGAACGATCTTGTCGCTCCGCTTCTTCCAGCCTCTCGGCATCCGCCATCAGGCCATCGGCAAAGCGCAGGACGGCATATAACAAGATGCCGAGTAGCACCGTGGAAGTCAGCGTGGATCGGGTAGCCGGATGCATGATTGAAGGGTTCCCGGAGTCAGCTCGCGCGTGGATAGGTCGCCAGCGCGTGATTCAGATTGATCACTGACAACAATAAGAGAGCTGCAACTGCGTTGTGCGAGGTGGCGAGCCACAACGGCAGGCCGAACCAGACGACGCCGATGCCGATTGAGACTTGCAGGACGAGTGCGATCAACACCAAGACGCCGGCTTGGTGAACTGCCGGTTCATTACCCGGCGTTCGAACTTGCGTCAGCGCGAGGATGCCGAGGAACAGGAACGCGACCAGCGCGCCGAGCCTGTGTGTGTAGTGAATCGCGACGCGCGACGGTGCTTCGAGCACGCCGAATTCGTAGTCCACGCCGAGACCGCGCCACATGACGAAACCTTCCGAGAAGTTCGCGTCGGGCGGCCACCACGCGCCGTTGCACGTCGGCAGGTCGGGACACGCGAGCGCCGCATAGTTGGAGCTCGTCCAGCCGCCGAGCGCGATCTGGCAGACGAGTATCACGAGGCCGATCACCGCCGGAATGTGGGCCCTGCGCCTGCGCCCTTGCGGTTGGTCGGCGCGGCGCAGGTGGTCGAGCAACAGCCAGGTCGCCATTCCCAGCGTCGTCAAACCGCCCAGCAGGTGGCCCATGACGATGATCGGCTTCAATAGCAGCGTTACGGTCCACATACCCAACAGGCCCTGGAAACAGACCACGCCAAGCAGCGCCAGCGGCATCGCGACGGGCTGGTCCGGATCTCTGCGATTGCGCCACGCGAGGAACGCCGCGATCAGGATCGACAGGCCGAGCGTGCTGGCGGCGTAGCGATGGATCATCTCGTGCCAGCCCTTCCGGGATTCCAGCGGCCGCTCGAATTCCTGGTTGGCTCTCACGACGGCCTCGGGATCGGAGTCGTCGGGAACGATCAGGCTGCCGTAACAGCCCGGCCAGTCCGGGCAGCCGAGCCCGGCGTCGGTCAGCCGGACCCACGCGCCGAGCACCACCACGACGATGGCGAGGCAGGCGGCGAGGCCGATCAGCCGTACGTACCACCGGTACAGAGTTGAGTTCGAGTTGGTGCCGGACACCGTTTTCTCCTGGTCGTCAGATCGCGGCGATGGCGACCTCCGACATCGGCTTAGCTAGCCTATGCGCGATAGCTTCAGCAGCTTTTTCAGGTCAGTATGAATTTCCTTCATCGTGGTGTCACGCGGAAACCGCATCATCAGGTTGCCGAGCGGATCGGCCAGGTAGATGAATTCGCGCTCGAGCCCCTCGAGCGATGCCTCTATCTCCCGCGCGCCCGGGTCATCGCTTGTCAGGATGATCAGGTCGGGGTGCTGGAGTTCCACGGTCGCCCGATCGAACTCTCCGGCTATCAGCATCACGCGTTGTGTGCGGTCGCGTTCCCGGCTCAGCGCCTTGCGCACCTGGCGCGTTTCGTACAGGACGGCCTGGCACGTCTCGTCGCAACCGTCGTCCATTAGCACGATCAGCGACCACTTGCGTCGCAGTTTCGGCACCTCGCCCCCGCGCTCGTTGCCGAGGTCGGCGTCCGTCAGTACGACGGGTGGGCGCAGCAGCTCGCCGTGCTCGGTGCTGCCGGCGGGCCGCCAGTCGAAGCCGTAATAGACGATGAATGCCAGGACCAGCGGTCCCAGAAAGAACAGACCGAGCATTAGGAACTGCCGCCGGCCGGCGTTTTGTTGTTCGGTCATTCGTTGTTTTCCTCGGGGACTTTCCTGAAATTGACGACGCAGTAGATGATGGACAATGTGATCGCGAACCCGAACCATTGCACGGCGTAGGCCAGGTGCTCTGCCGAACTCATGATGACCGGCCGCCAGTCGCGCAGGAAACCGTCCTCGCGATCAGGATCGAGCAGTAACTGATAGCCGGTCACGGGGTAGTCGAGTTGGTTGCGGATACCCTCGACCGTCGGGAAGGATTTCCGGCGCGGCCAGGCGTCCGCCGCATCGAACGGTTCGTCGCCGAGCCGCATACCGGGACGCGGCAGTCGGGCGATCAGGCCCGCGACTTCCCGTTCCGTCGCATCGACCGCAACGTCAGGCAGGATCGAGCGATCTGCATCGGCCGGGATCCAGCCGCGGTTCACGAGCAGAGCGCGTCCTTCGACCCGCAACGGCGTCAGTACGTGATAGCCGGGCTTGCCGTCGTACATCATGTTGTCGAGCAGAAACTGTCGTTGTGGATCGTAACGGCCACGGGTCCGCAGCGGGCGAAACCGGTTTGCTTCGGCCTCCCCGTCGTCGATAACGCCATCCAGCACATCCGTGACACCGCTGGCATCGAATTCACTGAACATGAGCCGTTTCTCTTCGGCCCGGCCGAGTTGCCAGAAGCCGGCCGTGCAGAATGCCGCGCACGCGATGATCAGGCCCGCGGTGGCCCAGGCGGGCGGCTGAAATTTTCGACTTGCCGACTTCACTGCAGGTGTTTAGCCTAGCGCGAGGACGTCCCGCCCATGATAAAGATTCTGATACTCATCGTTTTCGTCGCCATCCTGGTCAGCCTCGGCACCGGGTTCTTCGCGATGATGGGCGACAAGGGTCAGTCGAAGCGCATGGTCAACGCGCTGACGGTCAGGGTCGCCCTGTCCGTGCTGCTGTTCGTATTGCTCTACGTCGCGTGGTACACCGGGCAGATCCAGCCCCACGGCCTCATTCCACAACAATAGCCACGAGACCCTGATACACGACAGAGCGGGGTCAGATCTTCAGATCTGACCCCTTCTTGCTGACCGGCGGTTGATAGGGGTGAGATCTGACCCCATTTGGCTGGCCGGTGGTTGTTCAGGCTGGCGCTGCCCTACAGCCAGTACACGAAGATGAACAGGCCGAGCCAGACGACGTCGACGAAGTGCCAGTACCAGGCTACACCCTCGAACGCGAAGTGACTCTCGGGGGTGAAGTGCCCTTTCAGACACCGCAGCCAGATGATCAGCAGCATCGTCGCGCCGATCGTCACGTGCAGACCGTGGAATCCGGTCAGCATGAAGAACGTCGATCCGTAGATGCCGCTCGACAGCGTCAGGTTCAGTTCCTGGTAGGCGTGGATGTATTCCTCGGCCTGCAGGCCCATGAACAAAAAGCCGAGCAGGAACGTCAGCGCCAGGAAGATATTCAGGATCTTGCGGTTGCCTTCCTTCAGCGCGTGATGCGCGATGGTCAGGGTCACGCCGCTGGTCAGCAGGATGATCGTGTTGATCGCGGGCAAGCCCCAGGGCCCCATCGGCTCGTAGTCGCCGCCGATTTCGCCCGGCCCGTTCGATGGCCATGCGTTCTCGAAGCCTTCCCAGATGAGTTGTTGCGTGAAGAAGCTGTTGCCCTCGCCGCCCAGCCACGGCAGCGACAGGTTACGCGCGTACCACAGCGCACCGAAGAACACCGCGAAGAACATGACTTCGGAGAAGATGAACCAGCCCATGCCCATGCGGAACGACTTGTCTACGTCGGCGTTGTAGTACTCGCCCGACTCGCTCTCGTTGATGACCTCGCCGAACCACAGGACCATCATCACGATGAGGATCGCGACACCGCCCCATGCGAGCCAGGTGATTGCGCCATCGCTGCCGTTCAGCCAGTTCGACACGCCCATGAACAGCGTGAACAGCCCGATCGAGCCAATGATCGGCCATTTGGTGCCGTGAGGGACGTAGTACTTGTCGGGAGTGTGAGCCATTAGGCAGGTCCTTTATCTAGATTCCGGTCGGGTCGGATTGTGACGCGACTTTCTGGCTGGCAAAAAACGTATATGAAAGCGTAATGCGGTCGATATGCTCGGGGATGTCGCGGTCGACGACGAATCGCACGGGCATGTCTTTCGATTCTTCCGGTTCGAAGTCCTGGGCGCTGAAGCAGAAGCACTCGGTCTTTTTCAGGTACTTGGTCGCTTCGCCGGGCGCGATGCTCGGCACGGCGCGGCCGACGAGTTCTCGATCCGTCAGGTTGCGCGCGAAGAACGTGGTCTCGTAGAACTCGCCGGGATGAATCTCCATCGTCGCGACGTTCGGGCGAAACTCCCACGGCGCCTGCTGGTTCAGCGTGGTGACGAACTCGACCGTCAGAACGCGATCCTCGTCGATCGCCTGCACCTCGACGACCGCGGCGCCCGACGTGTCGACTTTGCCGCCGATACCCGTCAGGTCACAGAACACGTCGTATATCGGCACGAGCAGGAAGCCAAACGCGAACATCGACACCGCCAGCGTCAGGAGTCTACTGATCAGGGAGGCGTTGCTGATGTTGTCGTTGCGGCTCATGCGTCGTTCCTCACAGCAGTCGCAGCGCCATGAAGCCGAAATACCAGCCGACCGCGAGCAGGCCGAGGATGATCGCGGTTCGCTTGATCGTCCGGCGCTGGGCTTCGTTTTTTTCGGCAGTCATGTTGGTCATCGTTGCGATGGTCGCTTATTTGAGGACCGGCGGTTCGTCGAACGTGTGATGCGGCGCCGGCGACGGTACCGTCCACTCGAGTCCCGGCGGATGGTCCCAGACCTCCGCTGTGGCCTTCTCGCCGCCCCTGACGCACTTGATGATCACGTACACGAGTAGCAGCTGCGACAGGCCGAAACCGAACGCGCCGACACTGGACATCATGTTGAAATCCGCGAACTGCGTGGAGTAATCCGGGATACGGCGCGGCATGCCGGCCAGGCCGACGAAGTGTTGCGGGAAGAACGTCAGGTTGACGAAGACCGCCGACAACCAGAAATGGATCTTGCCGAGCTTCTCGTCGTACATGTGGCCGGTCCATTTCGGCATCCAGTAATAGGCGCCGCCGATCGCCGCGAACAACGCGCCCGGTACGAGCACGTAGTGGAAATGCGCGACCACGAAGTACGAGTCGTGATACTGGAAGTCAGCCGGTGCGATCGCGAGCATCAGGCCCGAGAAGCCACCGATAGTGAACATGAACAGGAAGCCGATCGCGAACAGCATCGGCGTCTCGAAGGTCATCGCGCCCTTCCACATCGTCGCCGTCCAGTTGAACACCTTGACGGCCGTCGGGATCGCGATCAGCGTCGTCGACATCATGAAGAACAACTGCCCGGCGAGCGGCATGCCGACCGTGAACATGTGGTGCGCCCAGACGATGAACGACAGGAACGCGATGCCGGCCACGGCATAGACCATCGCGTCATGCCCGAACAGCGGCTTGCGCGCGAACGTCGGGATGATTTCCGAGATGATGCCGAACGCCGGCAGGATGATGATATAGACCTCGGGGTGACCGAAGAACCAGAAGATGTGCTGGAACAGGACCGGGTCGCCGCCGCCCGCCGCCTGGAAGAAGCTCGTGCCGAAGAACTGGTCGGTGATCAGCATCGTGACGCCGCCGGCCAGCACCGGCATGACGGCGATTAGCAGGTAGGCCGTGATCAGCCAGGTCCAGACGAACATCGGCATTCTCATCAGCGTCATGCCCGGCGCGCGCAGGTTCAGGATCGTGACGATGATGTTGATCGCCGCCATGATCGACGAGATGCCGAGCAGGTGAACCGAGAACATCGCGAACGGAAAGCCGTTGCCCATCTGCAGTACCAAAGGCGGGTAGAGCGTCCAGCCCGATGCGGGTGCGCCGCCTTCCATGAACAGCGTCGATAGCAGCATGACGCCGGCGAACGGCAGGATCCAGAACGACCAGTTGTTCATGCGCGGCAGCGCCATATCGGGCGCGCCGATCTGCAGCGGGATCATCCAGTTCGCGAAGCCCGCGAAGGCCGGCATGATCATGCCGAATACCATGATCAGCGCGTGCAGCGTCGTCATCTGGTTGAAGAAGTCGGGATTGACGAACTGCAGGCCCGGCTGGAAGAGCTCCGCGCGAATGACGAAGCTCATCGCGCCGCCGACGAACAGCATCGTCAGTGCGAAGACGAGGTACATCGTGCCGATGTCCTTGTGATTCGTCGAAAAGACCCACCGGCGCCAGCCCTTCTCGGGTCCGTGGTCATCGTGATGATCGTGTGTCGCTGCTTCGCTCATGCGTTTATCCCGTCTTGAATTTGCTGTTTCTTTGCGTTCGGTGCCGGTTTAGCTGCTCTTCTGAGCGTCCAGCCAGTCCGCGTAGTCTGCCTTCGAGAGTACTTCCACGACGACCGGCATGAAGCCGTGATCCTTGCCGCAGAGTTCGGCGCACTGGCCGCGGTAGGTGCCGGGCTCATTGACCTTGAACCAGCCTTCGTTGACGAAGCCCGGTACGGCGTCTTTCTTGACCGCGAACGCCGGTACCCACCAGGCATGGATAACGTCGTTCGACGTGATCAGGTAGCGAACGTGGGTATCGACCGGGATGACGAGCGGCTGGTCGACGTCGAGCAGGTAGTTGTCGACGTCGTAGACGTCGACTTCGTTACCGAGACGGCGGGCCGAGTTACTCGCCGACGCCAGGGTGCTGTAGAAGCCGACGTCTTCGCCGATGTACTCGTAATGCCACTTCCACTGGTAGCCGGTGATCTTGACCGTCATCTCGGAACCGCGGTTGTCCTCGATCTTGACCAGCGTCTGTGCCGCCGGGACGGCCATCGCGATCAGGATCAGCGTCGGCACGACGGTCCAGATGATCTCCGCCTTGGTGTTGTGCGACCAGGACTCCGCCTCCGCGCCCGTCGACTTGCGGAAGTTCACGAGCGCGTAAATCATCGCGCCGAATGTCAGCGCGGCGGCAATCGTGCAGACGCCGAGGACCATCATGTGCAGGTCGTAGACCTCTGCGCTGATGTCGGTCACGCCCACCGGCATGTTGAGTTCCCAGTCGGCGCGGGCCGTCGACATCGCTGCGAATGAGCCGAGAATCGGCATCAGGAATCTAGTCATTAATGTGCTCCAGCCAACATGGCCTGAATCAACGGTCAAACATAAATAAAAGTGTGTATCGAAGAGATACGGGAAATCCGTATTGACTCGGACGTAAGCTGCCGATCAGCTTATTTTCCTGCAGAGATCACTTCCGAGAGCCGGCGCTCGAGGCCGTCTCGTTCGCTATTCGTCAGGAAAGATCCGATCTCCACGCTGCGACCCTTGGATCTCAGCACGAGTCTGCTCGGCCAGTTCGTTGCCGTCGGACGGACCAGCTTTACCTGCGTCCAGTACCGCGAGAACTCGTGTTGTTCGTCGCTGTCGGGGTGAATCTTCCGGATGACGACATTGCGCTCATCGATGCGGATGAGCTCACGAGTTTTTGTTTTTCGCAGGGTCCACCACAGTGCTGCCCCCAGAACGATCACCTCGATTCCGGCCACGGTCAAGATCGGCCAGAAACCGGCCATCGCGAACAGAATCGCTATGGCCAGGGGTGTCGCTACGATCGACAGGTAAAACACTGCAGCTGACCGGACGGTCAGTGAGCGGTTGGGGACAATCTCAAAATACGTCACTGGTAAAAAATACCACTGATTCGACCCCTGCCCGAGCTGTTCTTCGATACCTCCTTGTACTGCCCGTTTTGCGGGCGCGCAA
>CAZISL010000071.1:0-5127 GCA_964541975.1 uncultured Chromatiaceae bacterium
TGACGATCGCCAGGCGCTTGCCCCGCGTCCGCACGCCCGTGTCGAGCGTCGCTGCGGCCGAGAAGAAATCCGCAAAGTCCTGCACGCGGAGCACGCCCGCGCGGCGCAGGGCCGCATCGAAGACGTCATCGGAACCGACCAGCGCCCCGGTATGCGAGGCAGCAGCCTTCGATCCCTCGGAATGGCGACCGGCTTTCATGACGACGACCGGCTTCGCCCGTGCGGCCGCGCGAATGGCACTCATGAAACGGCGCGCGTCGTGAATACCTTCTATATATACAAGAATGCTGTCCGTGCCGGGGTCGCGCGCCAGGTAGTCGAGGATCTCGCCGAAATCGATGTCGGCCCCGATGCCGGTCGATACGACGGTCGAGAAGCCGACCTGCCGGTCACGCGCCCAGTCGAGGATCGCGGTGCACAGGGCACCCGATTGCGATACGACGGCGACCCTGCCCGGTGACGCCGAAGCCTCGCTGAACGTCGCGTTCAGCTTGCTCTTCGTGCGGATGATGCCGAGGCAGTTCGGGCCGATAAAACGAATGCCGTGCTTGCGTGCCTCGCGCAGCAACCGTTGTTCCAGCGCCCTGCCCTTCGCGCCGGTTTCGCGAAATCCGGCCGACATCACGATCGCACCGCGAACCCCGCGCGCGCCGCAGTCGTCCATGATTCCCGGCACCGTGGTAGCGGGCGTCATGATGACTGCCAGGTCGATCTCGCCCGGCGGCACGTCGGTCACGCTCGGATACGCCGGCTGGCCGCCGACGATGTCGTGACGCGGATTGACCAGGTGAATCTCGCCCGCGAAGCCGTCCTTGCGAAGATTCTCGAGAACGACCGCGCCGAGCGAGCCGGGCGTGTCGCTGGCGCCAACGAGCACGACGGAACGGGCCTGAAAAATCGCGTCCAACTGGTTCATGATGTTAGTAGCTACTTGACGGTAACGAGGCCCCGCATGGTAGCGTGAAAGTGTGACAGCAACAGCCCCGACCGGAAAGATAACGACGCAGATGCAAACCGCCTACATCACCCACCCGATATGCGCCGCCCACGACATGGGCGCAGGACACCCGGAACGGCCGGCGCGCATGGCCGCGATCGAGGACCAGCTGCGAGCCACGGGTCGTTACGACCTGCTGGCGCATCACCAGGCCCCGCGTGCAACCGTCGAGCAACTGGCCCGCGTGCACGACCCGGACTACATCGAGAGTGTCCGCGCGCGCTCGCCGTCCGAGGGCGTCGTCATGCTCGACCCGGACACCATGATGTGCCCGGATACATGGGAGGCGGCGCTGCGATCCGCGGGCGCGGCGATTCTCGCGACGGACCTGGTGATTAACGGCGCAGCATCGCGCGCGTTCTGCAACGTTCGGCCTCCGGGACATCACGCCGAACGGCGGACGAGCATGGGTTTCTGCCTGTTCTGTAATGTTGGCGTCGGCGCCGCACACGCACTCGAAGAACATGGACTGGAACGCGTGGCGATCTTCGATTTCGATGTGCACTTCGGTAACGGCACGGCCGACGTCTTCGCGGACGATCCACGCGTGATGCTGTGCTCGACCTATGAGTACCCACTCTACCCGGGCATGAACCCGCCGACCGAACCGGGGCACCAGATCAACTGCCCGCTGCCGCCCGGCAGCGGCAGCGACGAATTCCGCGCCGCCGTCGAGAACGACTGGATGCCGGAAGTGCGCGCGTTCGAGCCGCAGATGCTGTTCATCTCAGCGGGCTTCGACGCCGCCGCCAGTGACCCCCTGGCCAGCATGAATCTGCATCCCGCCGACTACGAATGGGTGACGGACCTGCTGTGCGATTACGCGACGGACCACTGCGACAATCGCGTGGTCTCGACCCTCGAAGGCGGCTACGACCTGCCGGCGCTAGCGGTCTGCGCCGGCGTGCATATCGCGCGGCTGATGGAAGCCTGAGCGCTACTCCTGACCGGAACGCGCGTATTTCCCGTTCGCGGTGATCATGCTCAATCCCTGCAGCTGCCATTCGGGATACGAGGCCAGCACCCGCGCGACGTATCGATCCCTGATCGTCGCCGGGATCGAGGCCGCATCCAGCGAGCGGACGACGCCTGGCCGACGATCCGCGCCGACGATCTCGATCGGAATGTCGCTGCGACTCCCGGCAGCGATCACGGACAGGTAGTATCGACCGTTGGACAGATTCTCCAGCCGCAGGCGATAACCGGTCGATCTCAGCTGCTCCTCGCGCAACACGATGGCGCCGCGGCTGTCGGCCAAGGTCAACGCGAACGGCGCCCCGCCGCCGGTCCACCACAGGCGCAGCATCCCTTCTTTGTGCAAGACCAGGTTCTGCGATTCGCTCGCGCCGATGATCTCCACCGGGTTACGACTCGGCCCGCGCACGCTCAGCGACACCATCAATACTGAAGAATCGAGCTGCTCCGAGAACCAATCCGCCGCCGCACTGCGGATGTTATCGATCAGAGTCGGCGGCTCGGGCGTATCGGGGACGATCAGCGGTGAGTTACGGCTCGACACTTCGACGAGATCGTCATCGTGCGTCACGACGAAGACCTTCGACTTGGTCGAGCGGCAGTCGACGATGTCGCCCTCCGTCAGGGCCATCAGCGGCATCATCTCCGGCGATTCCGCGCCCCGCGAGATCCGACACAGGCGATCGTCTTCGGTGAAGCTCTCGACCCAGTAAGCCGCGAACGCCGGCAGCGGCAGCACGCACTTCGTTAGCGCCAGCGCGATCAGCACCTTTCTCGTCATGCGTCTTTCCTCTTGATGCCGCCCGAGTACGAATCGCCGAGTTCGACGACGACGTGATGCAACTGCATGCCGAGGAGCGGAATGGCGAAATCGATCCATATGCCGTACTTGAAGAAGTAAAAACTCAGGGGCAGCAGCACGATTACGATGATCAGACCTGTCAGCACCTCCGCCAGCAACGACTCCAGCCAGCTGAAAATGCATGCCATGAACAGTATCAAAATAACGTTGATTGTCCATTTCATCAACGGGCTCGGCGCGCGCACCTGGCCGAACGCGCCGAGCGATTTTATGGCGTTGATCAGGATCACCGCGCCGGGCATGTCACCGATGGGTGTTCTGTAGGTATCTCTCGCTTGAGCATTACTGCTGCCGATCACGACAACGCGATCCCGCACCAGGTCGTCGGCACGCTGGCCTGCGGCGCGAACGACGGAGCCGGCCGGCACCACCTGCAGTTCGGGTCCCGATCGATACGGAATCGTGTAGACCAGGCGCTCGCCCGTCCTGCCGGAGTTCAGATCGATGCGATGCGGCCCCAGCTGAATAGTCTGGTCCAGCGATTTCTCCGCACGCTGTATATCGCGGCAACCGCTCGGTAGATTCAGGTTCAGGTCATCCAGCATCGCGACCGCGTCGCCTGTCCCGTTCTCGCCGCCGGCCAGGATCGCGACGGTCACGAGTTGTATCGACGGAACCAGCACCGGCGACTCACCGTCACAAGCAAGCCTGACGAGTTGCCAGAACCGGACCACGCGATCATCGGCGCCGCTCTTGAAGAAAGACTGCGCCCAGAAGATTCCCGGCCCAGTGGCCTGTTCGTCCGGGAGCGTTTTTCGCAACACGTAGTCACGGCCGTTCGTGGCCCGCGTCGGCGGATAGAACGAACGGATCAGGATGACCGGAACGCCACCCGCGTGGCCAGATGTTTTTTCCAGGTAACCGGCCAGTGCGAGATCGTCACTATCGATCCGTGTCGGCTGGGACAGGTCGACGTCGACGATCACGGCGATCGCGCCGCCGTCGCGCGAAAAACGGATCAGGTCCTGCAGATTCGAGCGGGGTACCCGGGCCGGTTCACCCCACTCCCGTTGCGTCTCTTCATCGATATCGAGGAAGGTGAAGCGCGTGTTAGTCGCAGCGAAATCGCCGCTGCTCATGCGCGGCAGCGACTGACTGACGGCCATCATCGCGTCCATCGCCGCGTCTTCGAGCTCCGCGATCAACTTCGACTCATGAAAAACAGAAATGGCGCCGGCGATCCCGAGACCCACCAGCATATTGACTATGACTCGTCTGTTGGACTCCGCCAGTCCTTGCCATCGCGACATGAATGCAGCGTAGCACTCGCCGTGCCCGGCGCCCAACCCGATAGAAGAACCTCAACCGAATATCAATGCCCGCTTGAATGCCATGCACATGCCCTTAGGGTTTCCAGCGCCGCAGCAACAGCGAGTTCGTCACGACGCTGACGCTGCTGAACGCCATCGCCGCGCCCGCAATCGTCGGGCTCAGGTAACCGGCGGCGGCGAACGGGATGCCGATGATGTTGTAGACGAACGCCCAGAACAGGTTCTGCCGGATCTTGTTCCACGTGGCGCGGCTGACCGAAATGGCGCCCGGCACGAGGCCCGGATCCGAACGCATCAACGTGATGCCGGCCGTCTCCATCGCCACATCCGTGCCGGATCCCATCGCGATACCGACATCCGCCGAGGCCAGCGCCGGCGCGTCGTTGATGCCGTCGCCGATCATGCCGACGCGGTAACCCTGGTCGCGCAACGCCTGCACTTCGTCGGACTTGCCGGCCGGTTTGACGGCGCCGCGCGCCTCGTCGATGCCGACCTGCCGGCCGATCTCGGCAACGGCGCGCACCGCATCGCCGGACAGCAGCGAGGTACGCACACCCATCGCTTTCAGCTTCGCAACGGCCGGAGCGGACTCGGGACGCAGCGGATCGGCGATCGCGACGATGCCGAGCAACTCGTTTTCGCGTGCGACCCAGATGACGGTGCGGCCGTGGTCTTCCCACTCCGCCGCCTGCGCCGATTCGACATTAGTCGCTATGCCCTTGTCGCGCATGAAGCCTTCGTTGCCGGAGATCACCAGCGCGCCATCGACGCGCCCCTCGATCCCGTGACCGGTATGGCTGCGAAACTCGGTGACTTCACTCAAGCCGAGCTCGTCCTGCGTCGCGCGCTCCAGAACCGCCCGCGCCAGCGGGTGCTCACTGCCCTGTTGCAGCGATGCCAGCGTCGTCAGCAAACCGCGGTCATCGCCGTTGCACGCATGTATGTCGACGATAGCCGGGTGACCTGTCGTAAGCGTGCCGGTCTTGTCGAAGACGATCGCGTTAAGCGCATGCGCGCGCTCG
>CAZISL010000072.1:0-5639 GCA_964541975.1 uncultured Chromatiaceae bacterium
CACGTCGGACGACGGATTCTCGGTCGTCGACTACGACGAGGTGGACCCGCAACTCGGAACCTGGGCGGATATCGAAGAGCTCGGCGGCGACGCGCGCCTGATGTTCGACGCCGTCGTCAATCACGTGTCGGCGTCGTCGCCATGGTTTCAGGGCTACCTCGCCGGCGACCTGCGCTATGCCGACTGGTTCATCGATGTCGATCCCGCCACCGACCTGTCGCAGGTCACGCGGCCCAGGTCCAGCCCGTTGCTGACCGAGTTCGTCGATGCGGACGACCGTGTGCGGCACATCTGGACGACCTTCAGCGACGACCAGATCGACGTCAACGTGCACAATCCGGAGGTGCTGCTCGCGCTGCTGCGGGTCCTGGCGGACTTCGTCGTTCGCGGCGCGAAATACATCCGGCTCGACGCGATTGCGTTCCTGTGGAAAGAGATTGGCACGACGTGCCTGCACCTGCCGCAGACGCACGACATCGTCCGGCTGATGCGGCGCGTCGTCGAGGACGTCAATCCGACGACGCTGATCGTCACCGAGACGAACGTTCCGCACGACGAGAACGTGTCGTACATGGGCGATGGCTCCGACGAAGCGCACATGGTCTATAACTTCGCGTTGCCGCCGCTGGTCGCCTATAGCCTGCTGACCGGCAACGCACGGAAGCTGCAGGATTGGGCGCGTGGCCTCGCGTTGCCGAGCGAGCGAACCTGCTTCTTCAATTTCACCGCGAGCCACGACGGCGTCGGCGTGCGCCCGGTCGAGAACATCCTGACCGAGGCGGAGCGCGATGTCCTGATGCGCGCGGCGGTCGAGCACGGCGGAGCGATATCGTACAAACGCAATCCCGATGGCTCCGAGTCGCCTTATGAACTGAACTGCAGCTACATCGACCTGCTGACGCCGTACCAGGACGATAAGGATACGCGCACGGCGCGCCTGCTCGCGTCGCAGGGGATCGCGCTGGCGATGCCCGGCATCCCTGGCATCTATATTCATTCGCTGCTCGGTAGCCGGAACGACAACCAGGCGGTCGCCTGCACGGGGCAGAACCGATCCATAAACCGAACGAAGCTGGACGTAGCGCAAGTCGTCGGCGAACTCACCAGCGAAGCATCGCTGAGATCGCGCGTGTTCGACGGGATGGCCACGCTGCTGAGAACCAGGGGCGGCGAGTCGGCCTTCCATCCGTACGGAACGTTTTCGTTCCCCGGTTACGACGAGCGCGTGTTCGCCGTGCTGCGTGAGCATGGCGATCGCCGGGTGCTGTGCCTGGTCAACGTGTCCGGCGAGCGCGTGACGATCGACACCGAGCTTGCGGCCGAATCTGCGCGCGAGTTACTGACCGGGGAGACGGTGTCCGCACGGGAAGTTTGCCTGTCGCCGTTCGGGATTCTCTGGCTGGAGCTGGCTTAATCCGTCAGCCAGTGCAGGGCGATCGCCGCGGTCCACGAAAAATCGTCGCCGCCGCAGCCGGCGCCCGTCAGCGCGTCGAAGTACTCCCAGTAGCCGCCGTCGCTGATGCAGCGGTGTGTCGAAGACTTGATCCGCGCCGCGAGACCCGCATCGCCGGATTCGTCGAGTCCCGTGGCGATCATCCAGTTGATGTGCAGCCAGACGGGCCCGCGCCAGTAGCATTTCGGGTCGAATTTGGCGCTGTCCGGGTGCGTGGACGACAGTCCGTAGGCAGTCCCATTCAGCCAGCCGTCGATCAGGTCGCGCATCGCATCGGCCTGCGACGCATTGGCCAGACCGGCGAACAACGGCAACACCGTCGCGGTCGTGACGTCGTCGAGTACCTTCCCCGTCAACAGGTCGTGGCTGGCGAAGCAGGCTTTTTCTTGGAGCCAGAGCTCGCCGATGGCCGTTTCGGTTCGACCCAGCGCATCACGCAATGGCTGCGTGTCCGCGGAATGGGACATGGCCTCGCACAAGGCAAGCAGGTCCTTCGTCGCGCGGTGCAGGATCGCGATGATGCCGATGTCGAGCACCTTGTACGGGCAGTGCTCGTAGATGTAGTCGCTGTCGAAGCCACAGCCCTTATAGAAATCGACGAGATACAGGTAGCGGTCATACTGCTCATGCGTCGGTCGCTGCTCCGACTCGACGAGATGCAGGTCTCGGCGCTCGTAGTGATAGTCGACCGGCGGCACGTTCATCAATGCCTCGTCCCATGCCGGGCTGTTGTCCATGCCCGATTCCCACGGGTGATAGCTGCAGACGAGGCCGGTGCCGTTCGGATCGCGTTCCCGGTACCACCACTCGTGATAGGCGATCAGCTTCGGCAGAACCGCCGTGACCCGCTCCATCGCGAGCCGCCGATCGGCGGCGGTCTCGAGCATGATGCGGATGGTCGTCGCCCAGACCGGCGGTTGGGAAATGGCTGACGACGGCAGCGCGCGTCCGCTGCCCCAGACTTCAGGTCCCGGGAAGTAGGTGCCCGACTCGCCGTGGAACAGGATATGCGGGACCATGCCGTTTTCCCATTGACCCCGAAACATCGTGTCGACTTCGGCCCAGGCGCGCTGCTCGTCGATCCGCATCCAGCCGAGCGCGGTGATCGCGGAATCCCAGCTCCACTGGAATGGGTACAGGCCGTCCGTCGGTACGGTGTGACCGCCGCGGTCGTTCTTGCGAAGGATCGCGATCGCCGCGTCGCGCTCAGCGGGCTGCAGTCGTTGGAGATTCATCGTCCCGGCATTCTACGCCGTGACGCCGGGTCGGGCACGGGTGGAATGGCTTCTAGGCCTCGAGCTGGCGTCGCGGCGGTGCAACGGGCGATCGATCTATTCGCCGATTTCCCGCTGCACGTATCGGTCGTGGCTTACGGACGCACCAATCCCTGGGTCAGAGACTTGCGCGTTCCCCGGTGACGGCTGGCCATTCGACAGGATCGAGTCCAGCGCTTCGAACATCGCGTCCGCTATAAACGGGCGGTAGCGCGGCCCGGCCGGCACGCCGAGGTAATGGATGTCCGTGTTTTCGACGCGGAAGTGCTTCGTGTACGGCTCGTCCCACTTGCTCTTCGGGTAGTCGATGACGTCGTAGACGTCGTAACCGGGGAAGTCCTCGTAGTTGACCATCGCGTGGTAGAACAACGTGTCGGTATTCTCGCTGTAGAACTCGATCGGCAGGTTCAGCACATAGTCGTAACCGTCCTCGACGCCCTCGAGGTAGGCGCGATGCGTGCCGAGAGACTCTCCATCCGGATCCCAGTAGTGATCGGCGAAGTGATCCTGGCTGACCACGACCTCGACCTTGCCGAAGTCATACGACGACAGAAGCATCTCGGTCTCGGCGACCAGCGGGTCCGTATATGCCGGCGCGAGCTTCAGCCAGGACTCATTCGGGAAGACCCGCCATGGCATGCCGTGCACCGACCAGACCATCTTGACCGACGAACCGGCCTGCAGCGTATCGAGCTTGTCCTTCAGCATCAGCAGATAGCCGTCGCGCATCGGTTTGAAGTGGCTCATCGGCGGCGCGATGATGACCTTGATCTCGCGGCCGTTCTGCGCCTCCCATTCACGAATCATCTCGACGCTGTGCAGGAAGCCGTTATGGAACTCCTCGAAGTCCGAATAGACCACCATCGGCGACATCAGCACGATCGTTTCGGCGCCGCCGTCCAGCAGTTCGAACAGCGACGCGCGCCATTCGTGCGGGCCCATCGTATCCGCCTGGCGATGCTCGACGTCGGGATGCGCGGCGGCTAGTTTCTCGAAGGCCTGGTCGAAGATCTTTTGCTTCTGCCACGGCGCGGGGATTTTGCCGCCCTCGATGCCGCGCCCGTAGTACCACAGGCGCGCATAGCTGATGGTCTTGCCGGCCGCCGTCGGGATACCGTCCTGGCGTCCGGTATAGACGAAGTTACCGGTGCCGAGATGAATCGATTCCGGTGCGGGTGTCCACTCGACTTCGCCGTTGCGATACTTCTCGATGTACGGCACGCCGTCCATGTTGCGCTCGTTGCCGAAGCGGTCGACGAGGTTCGTCGGCTCGAAGCCCACGGTCGAGTAGTCGTGCCGGGGGTCCATCAGGGCCACGCCGCGGTCGGCCAAAGCCAGGTTGCGGACCGGCCACGGGATGATGTTATGCGCGATGTGCTGGTAGACGTTGTACCACCAGGTCGGGTCGAAATCTTCCTTGGTCGACAGGCCGATGGTGAACACGGCCGTCTTGCCCACGGGAACCGGGTCCTGATCTTGCCAGTATGCGTACAGGTCGAGCGCCGGGCCCCGGTTCTTGTATTTTACGAGTCCGTATCCGCCGGCGAATACGACGACGAGTAGCGCAACGATAATCAGCAATGCTTTCTTCATGATCCGGATATTCTACTTGCTGTCGGGCGTCGATTCCCCGGCGGGCTCCAGCAGCTCGAACTTGACGCCGGCATGCGCCTCGAGTCGGGCGATCAGTCGCTCGCCGAATATCGTCGCGGGCGTCCAGAATCCGCCGGGCTTGCCCGAGTCGGCGAAGTCGAGTGCCAGGCAGGCGCCGGCCTCGCCGAGCATCTTGCCCGTCGAGCCGTAACCCGGATCCATGTCGCCGGTGACCCTGGCGCGCAGCTTTTGGCCGGAGGCCGTTTCGCCGACCAGACGGAGGTCGAAGAAACCGCGCGCCCGGGCTTCTTCGCTCGGGCCGGTGCCGGGTGCCGGGACGAACTTGCCGAGCGCCCGGCGCGTCGGACTAAACGCCGCCGCGAAACCGAATCCGGCCAGGCCGGCGGTGAGGCCGAGTGCGGTCATCCGGCCCTTGAGCCCGTCGCCGGTCAGCACGGCTTCGTCGTAGCGAAACGTCTCGCCGTACCCGTTTCCCGACAACGCATTCGAGCGATGCACGACGCGCGTGTTGATCGGTTCCATCAGGAACGGGGCGGTCCACCTGCCGAAATCGGCATCGTATTCGGGCGACCGCGTCTGGCGCTGGCGGGTCGTAAAGCCATGACCTTCCGGGCACAGGCAATACGGGCTCGCGAGTTGACGGCGCAGTGCAGGGTCGCCGGCCAGCTCCTCGAACACCTGCATGATGCTGGCGACCGTGCCGCCCGAGAAGCCGCCGCGCATCGCCTTGACGCGCATCCGGATGCCCGCGCACGGTTCGCCGAACCGTTCACGCGCCCGTTGCTGCAGGAAGAACACGCCGAGATCGGACGGGATCGAATCGAACCCGCAGCAATGCACGAGCCGTGCGCCCGACTCTTTCGCCGTGCTTTCGTACGTCGCGATCATGCGACGCATCCACTGGAACTCGGCCGTCAGGTCGCAATAGTCGGTGCCGGTCTCGACGCAGGCTCGAATCAGCGGCTCACCGTACAACGCATATGGCCCGACCGTCGAGATGACGACGCGTGTTCGCGCGCACATCCTGCGCAGTGCCGCTTCGTCGGCCACATCGGCGACCAGAAGCTCGAGTTCCGTCGCCGCATCGCCGAGCGATTTCCGCACTGACTCCAGGCGGTCCGGCGAACGTCCGGCAGCGGCCCAGCGCAGTTCGCCGGCAATGCCATACCGTTCCAGCAAGTATTCGCACAGGATCCGGCCGACGAAACTGGTCGCACCGAATACGACGATGTCGAAGTCCGGTTCAGGCATGGTGTCAGACACCAGGAATCAAAGCAGCGGCACGGGGTCGAGCACCC
>CAZISL010000073.1:0-5792 GCA_964541975.1 uncultured Chromatiaceae bacterium
TGTTCGTGTCCACGCGGCGAGCCGGCGATGTCTACGCGGTTCGCAATGCGTTCAGCGGCAATCCCGAAGTGCTGACCATCGCCGAGGATCTGAAGTTGCCGAATGGCATCGCGTTCCGCGACGGCAATCTCTACGTTGCGACGATGTCGCGATTGCTGCGCTTCGATGCGATCGAGGAACGCCTCGACGCGCCCGGAGAGCCCGAAGTCGTCGACGCTGCGCTGCCAGTCGAAGGCAAGCTCCATGCCTGGAAATACCTGGCCTTCGGACCGGACGACAAGCTCTACGTCAGTCTCGGCGCGCCATGCAACGTCTGCGATAAGCCGGATCTTGCCACCATGCTGCGGATGAATGCCGACGGCAGCGAGCGCGAAGTCTACGCGTATGGAATTCGCAACTCGGTCGGCTTTGCATGGCATCCGGAGACGGGCGAGCTGTGGTTCTCAGACAATGGTCGCGACATGATGGGCGATGATGTGCCGCCGTGCGAATTGAATCGCATCACGACGCGGGGGCAACATTTCGGTTTCCCATTCTGTCACGGCGCGACTATTCGCGATCCGGAGTTCGGTGATCTCGGGCGGTGCGAGGACGCAATCGCGCCGGCACAGGAACTCGCGCCGCATTCCGCACCACTGGGTATCAGCTTCTATACGGGCGAGATGTTTCCCGATGACTATACGAATACGGTGTTCATCGCCGAACACGGTTCGTGGAATCGCAGCAAGGCTGCCGGCAAGACGGGTTACCGAGTGACGCTCGTCAGGCTGGAAGACAGCGAAGCAGTCAGTTACGAGCCGTTCCTTGAAGGGTTCCTGACGGAGAGTGACGAGCCGCTTGGGCGTCCGGCGGATGTCCTGACGGCGCCTGATGGGGCACTCCTGGTCAGTGACGACCTTCGCGGTGTCATTTACAGAATCAGTTACGACGCCGGCGGCGAATAACACGACGCTGAAGGTCTGGGAGACAGGGAATGCGATTGATTCGATTCTTGTGGAGGGCGCTGAACAACCTGGTGCGCCTCATGCAGATCATTATCCTGCTGGCGATCTTCTCGATCGTCGTGATCGTCGTGGCGAGCCTGGGCGACCGCGGCATCAAAATACCGGATTCTGCTGCGTTGGTGGTTGCGCCGTCCGGCGCGCTGGTCGAACAGCTCGAGGGTGATCCGCTACAGCGTGCGTTTGCGGAAGTCGGTGGCACGCAGCTCGGCCAGACGCTCGTGCACGACATTGTCGAGAGTCTCGAGTTGGCCGCCGACGACGATCGCATTAAGGGCGTCGTGCTGATGCTCGACGAGATGGACGACGCGGGTCTCGCCAAGCTCCAGGAAATCGGCGACTCGATCGAACTCGTCAGGGATGCCGGGAAGCCGGTCATCGCCGTCGGCGATGCCTATTCCCAGTCGCAGTACTATCTCGCCGCTCATGCCGACGAGATCTACATGCACGATCTCGGGGTCGTCTTCATCGACGGGTTCGAATATTACCGTACGTTTTTTCGCGATGCGCTCGAAAAATTCAAGATCGACATGAACGTGTTCCGCGTCGGCAAGTACAAGTCGTTTATCGAGCCGTTTACCCGCAACGACATGTCCGACGAGGACCGGCAGTCCAGCGAGCGGTGGCTCGGAGCGCTGTGGTCCAATTACACGCGTGACGTCGAGGCGGCGCGGGGTCTCGATGACGGCACGATCGCGGCGTTCGCGGGCCGCTTCCTGGAGAAACTGTCGGCGACGCACGGAAATGCGGCGCAAATGGCGCTCGATGCCGGTCTCGTCGATTTTCTGGGTGACCGTCGCGCGTTCATCGAGCGCGCGATCGAAATTGCGGGTCCTTCCGAAGCGGACGATGAACGGTTCAGCGGGATCGATGTCGGCAGCTATCTTGCGGCAATGCGCGCCGACCAATTGGTCGGACGCAAGGAAGCCATAGTCGGCATCCTGGTCGCGTCAGGCGAAATCGTTGACGGCGAGGCGCCGCGCGGTGTCGTCGGTGGCGATACGCTGGCCAGCCTCGTCGACCACGTTGCTGACGACGATTCGATCAAGGCCCTGGTCCTGCGGGTCGACAGCCCGGGCGGCAGCATGTTCGCGTCCGAGGTGGTATTCGCCGAACTGCAGCGTCTCAAGCTCGCGGGCAAGCCGCTGATCGTATCCATGAGTGCGACGGCCGCGTCCGGCGGGTATTACATATCTATGCCGGCCGATGAAATCTGGGCGGGCGAAAGCACGATTACCGGTTCGATCGGCGTTGGCGCGTTCGTGCCCACGTTTCAGCGGGCGCTGGGCTCGCTCGGCGTGACAGTCGACGGGTATGGTACGACGCCCCTGGCGGGACAATTGCGTCTCGATCGCGAACTTGGCGACGAGGCCAGGCAGATTCTGCAACTCGGTGTCGAGGAAGCCTACCGGATCTTCGTCGACAAGGTCGCGACATCCCGTGACATGTCAGCCGAACGCACCGAGAACCTGGCGCGAGGTCGCGTATGGATCGGTACCGACGCTCTCGAGCTCGGGCTCGTCGACCGCCTCGGCACGCTGAATGATGCGATCGCGTCGGCCGCGGAACTGGCGGGGCTGGAAGAAGGCGAGTACGACGTTGAATTCGTGGAGCCGGCGTTGACACTTCGGGAACGCATCGCATTGCAGCTGGCCGTTTATGCCAGGGCGCTGGCGCCGGTCGACGTGTTGTCCCTGCGCGGTGTTGCGAACACGTGGCTTGGAAAGATGTCCGGGGCGATCGAGCGTGACCTGGGCTGGCTCGCATCTCTGAATGATCCTCGCAGCCTGTACTACCACTGTTTCTGTCAACTGCCCTGAGCGGGTTGCGATCCGACCTGCCGTGAATGACCATTCTGCGTATGAGGGCGGACTGCGGGTCGATAGCTGGTTGTGGCGGACGCGGTTCTACAAGACGCGCGGCGGGGCGGCCACCGCGGTCAAGGGCGGAGCGGTCCACGTAAACGGCGCGCGGGTAAAAAGTTCCCGGCTGATCAAGCCGCCGGATACGCTGCAACTGACACATCCTGGTGGGCGCTATGTCCTGACGGTCATCGACATTCCACGTCGCCGGGGACCCGTGCCAGAAGCTCAGGCCTGCTATCGTGTCGACGAACACGTGGAGCCGGAACGGCGTCGGCCGTCACTGGATCATCCCGGTCTCGAATCCGTCGGGCCGGACAAGCGGCCGGACAAGAGAAGCCGGCGTCGACTGCGCCAGTTGAAAGGGCGCTAGGAGCGTAGCCGCATGTTTGCCAGCTTGCTCGAATACCAGACCCGTGTAGGCAGGCGGATCAACCCGGGTTACCTCGCGGATGAGGAGACCCTCGTGCGCGAGCTTGCGCGGGACGCGCGGTGCGCTGAAGACGTCCGCGAACGAATCGAAGCGTTCGCCGAGAGCCTGGTCGAGAGCGTCCGCGGCGATCGTTCGTCGTCGACCGGGTTGGATTCGTTCCTGTCCCAATACGATCTGTCGTCGGCGGAAGGCGTCGCCCTGATGTGCCTTGCGGAGTCGTTGCTGCGGGTGCCGGATGCAGACACGGCCGATCTGCTAATTGCGGACCGCCTTGCCGCGGGTGATTGGCAGCGTCATCTCGGCGACAGCGAATCGATGTTCGTCAACGCGTCGACATGGGGCCTGATGCTGACCGGGCGACTGATTAGCCCCGCTGCCGACGCGGAAAAGGATGCGCCGGGTTTCGTTCATCGGCTCATTGCGCGACTCGGCGAACCGATCGTTCGGGCTGCTTTCATGCAGGCCATGCAAATCATGGGTAAACAGTTCGTCATGGGTCGGGATATCGACGCTGTACTGACATCCGCCACCGGCGATTCTCACGTCGAAGAACGTTATACGTTCGACATGCTTGGCGAAGCCGCAATGACGGCTGACGACGCGCGTAGTTTCCATGACGCGTATCTGCATGCGATCGACAGGGTCGGCGCGCACAATGATCCGGATGCCGCCGTGATGGCCGGGGCAGGGGTTTCCATCAAACTGTCGGCCTTGTCCCCGCGACTCGAATTCGCTCAGCTCGCGCGCGCGCGCAACGAGGTCACGCCCAGGCTGCTGGAACTGGCTTGCGCCGCGCGCGCTGCCAATGTGCCGTTGACGGTCGACGCGGAGGAGTCCGATCGCCTGGAGTTGACGCTGGCAATCTTCGAGGCCGTGTTCGACGATGGTCGTCTTGCGGACTGGAGCGGTCTCGGGCTGGCGGTACAGGCCTATCAGCGGCGGGCGACCGCGGTGCTCGATTGGTTGCAGGAGTTGGCCGGACGTGGTGGTCGGACGATCCCGGTTCGCTTGGTCAAAGGCGCCTACTGGGATACGGAGATCAAGCATGCCCAGGAAAACGGCTGGCAGAGTTACCCCGTCTTCACGCGCAAGCTCAACACAGATATTTCATATATGGCCTGCGTGCGCCGGCTGGCCGCGCCGGACAGTCGCCTGTGGCCACAGTTCGCCACGCATAACGCCCACACGATCGCCTACATCATGCAGACGATGCCCGTCGGCGTTGAGTTCGAGTTTCAGCGCCTGCATGGCATGGGTGAGCCGCTGTTCGAGGCGCTCGCTGGAGCAGCGGGTAATCGTCCCGGCCCGTGTCGCGTCTACGCCCCGGTGGGGCGGCACGAGGACCTGCTGCCCTACCTCGTGCGGCGCTTGCTGGAGAACGGCTCGAATACCTCCTTCGTCAACCGCATCGTCGATGAGTCCGTGCCGGCCGCCGAACTCGTGCGGCAACCCGGTTTGGGCCGCGGTGAGCCGATCGTCAATCCGCGTATCGCGCAGCCGCCGGCGTTATTCGGCGAAACCCGACAAAATTCGGCCGGTTTCAATTTAAGCGACGGCGCGACGCTCGCGAAGCTGTCACCGGAATTGCAGGCTGCGCTGGCAGGTCCACGCGTGGCGTTGCCGATCGTGAATGGGGAGGTTCGGGCCGGTGATACGGTGCCGGTCATCAGTCCCGCAGATCGTAATCTCGAGATCGGTCGGGTGCGCTTTGCGACGGTTGACGACGTCGACGCTGCGGTTGGTGCGGCCGTTGCGGCATTTCCGTCCTGGGATGCAATCGGGGTTACGGAGCGCGCGCGAGCGCTGCGTAACGGTGCCGATCTGCTCGAAGTGCACGGACCGGAGCTCCTCGCCCTGTGCGTGGCGGAAGCCGGCAAATGTATTCCCGACGCGTGCGCCGAATTGCGCGAAGCCGTCGACTTCCTGCGCTACTACGCTGCGGAAGCCATGAGTTTGATGAGCGAGCCCACCGTTCTCCCCGGGCCGACGGGTGAACGCAACGAGCTGACGCTAGCGGGCCGCGGCGTATTCGTCTGCATCAGCCCGTGGAATTTTCCGGTCGCGATATTCACCGGTCAGGTCGCCGCGGCCCTGGTCACAGGGAACACGGTGATCGCGAAGCCCGCGGAACAGACGAGCCTCGTCGCCGCTCGCGTGATCGAGCTGTTGCACGAGGGAGGGGTGCCGGCCGGGGCGTTGCAGTTTGTTCCGGGCGAGGGTTCGACGGCGGGCGCCAGAGCAGTGTCGAATCAGGGGATCGCCGGCGTCGTATTTACCGGCTCGACGGATACGGCGGTCGCGATCAATCGTGCGCTGGCCAAACGCGACGGCTCGATTGGAACATTGATCGCGGAAACGGGCGGGCAGAATGCGATGGTCGTCGACAGCACCGCGCTCGCCGAACAGGTCGTCAACGATGTCGTCGCGTCGGCGTTCAATAGCGCGGGTCAGCGATGTTCGGCACTGCGGGTGCTGTTCATTCAGAACGACATCGCA
>CAZISL010000074.1:0-9627 GCA_964541975.1 uncultured Chromatiaceae bacterium
GCCGCGGCGACCGTCACGCGCGCGCTCGATCTGGGCGTGACGCATCTCGATACGGCCGCCGTATATCAGGATGGCGATAACGAGCGCTTCGTCGGCGACTGCATCAAGGGGCGGCGTGACGAGGTGTTTCTCGCGACGAAATGCGGCATGGAAAGGTCTCCGGAGGGCCGGTTGGAGATCGATAACCGCCCCGAACTGATCCGACGGTCATGCGACGCAAGTCTGTCGCGACTCGGTACGGATCACATCGACCTGTTCTATTTGCATCGCATCGATCCGCAGGTGCCTGTCGAGGAATCGATGGGCGCGATGGCGGAGCTCGTCGCGGCCGGCAAGATCCGTTACGTGGGGATTTCCGAAGCATCGTCCGAGACCCTCGAGCGCGCGCACGCGATACACCCGATCGCGGCCTTGCAGAGTGAGTTGTCGCTGTGGACCCGGGCAACTGCGCAGCCCGCGCTGGATAAGTGTCGTGAACTCGACGTGGCGTTCGTCGCCTACAGCCCCCTCGGGCGAGGTTTCCTGAGCGGCGCAGTCAGAAAGCCCGAGGATCTTCCGGAGGGCGATACCCGTCGCATTTTTCCGCGATTCGCCGACGAGAATTTCGCGGACAACGTTGCCGCGGCCGACAAGGTCGCGGCGATTGCCGAGTCGATGAACATTTCGCCCGCGCAGCTCGCCTTGGCCTGGGTGCTCGCACAATGGGACGGCATCTTGCCGATCCCGGGGACCAAGAAGCGCAAGTACCTCGAGGAAAATGCCGCCGCCGCCGCGATCGGGCTCGACGCCGATGCGCTCGCCGAGATCGATCGCCGGCTGCCGGAGAGCCTCGCGCACGGCGAGCGATACCCCGAGATGATGCTCGGCACACTGAACAACTAGAACAACGCTATTGGCCGAACCAAGGCCAGAGGAGCTCGACATGACTACACTTCAGGAACGAATCGGCAACGAACGCCGGCGTCTGCGACTGGTTCGTCAGAAGATGATCGCCGCGATCGAGGACGACGTGCACGGCGACGAAGCCTACGTCTCGTTCTATGTGGCCGCCGCCGACTACATCGATGCAACGATGCAGCGTCTGCACGAGCAGGACGTCAAGATGCGTAACATGATCGTCGAGAAGGTCGGAGAGGTAGACGACAGCGTAGAGCAGGCGCTGGGGGAGCTCGATGCTCGGCTCGAAGGCGCAAAGGCGCATCTCAAGCCGTTCCTGGAGGCCCGCGAGGCGCTGACCGACAAGGGCGTTGATGCGCTCGAATCGTTCGAAAAGATTGGCAAGGAATATTCGGATTTCATCGTCGCGAACATGGGTCACCATGGTGCAACCGCGGACCTTGCGGCGAAACTGTTTTCTCCCGGCGACTGGGAGTACATGGCCGGCATCACCGATGAGCAGCAGGCTCAGGACGAAAATCTGTTCGAGCGCGTCGTCGAGCTCGCGCCCGACACGGTGAAACACATTTCGGGGTAAACGCTAGCGCGCGATCGCGTCGATGACGGTCACGTATGCCGTCACATCGTCGCTGAAGTGTTTGACCCACTGGCTGAATGTTTCGGCCGGCATCGGCCGGCTGATGAAGAATCCCTGGGCCTTCTCGCAACCCTGGCTGGCTAGCCAGCTCATTGCCGGGCGCGTCTCGACGCCTTCGGCGAGAACGGTCAGGCCGAGGTTGTGCGCGAGTTCGATCGTCGCGCGGACGATCGCGACATCCTTGCGATTGTCGGGAAGCTCCTGAACGAACGACCTGTCGATCTTCAGTTCGTCGACCGGGAGGTTCTTGATCCAGGCCAGTGAAGAATGTCCGGTGCCGAAGTCGTCGATTGCGATTCGCGTGCCGAGGTCCCGGAGGCACTGCAATACGACGGTTGCATAGTCAAAGTCGTGGACAAGTGAGTTTTCCGTGATCTCCAGCGTCAGGTAGCGCGGATCGAGGTCGTGATCGCGCAGGGTCTCGAGGATAAAAACGGGCAGCTTCGGATCCTGCAGATCTTCGCCAGTCAGGTTGACCGAGACGGGTAGGTCGAGTCCCTCTTCGAGCCAGAGTCGGCACTCGCGGATGGCTGTTTCGAGCGCCCAATGGGTGATCATCGGGATGTTGCCGGAACGTTGCGCGATGCCGATGAAGTCCTGCGGCGGCAGGAATCCCAGTGTCGGATGGTCCCAGCGTACCAGCGCTTCGGCTCCACAGATCGTCCCGTCGCTGAGCCTGACCTTGGGCTGCAGATATAGCTTCAGTTCGTGTTCGCGAATCGCGCGGCGGAGATCGCCGAGAATCGCGAGTTGGCGGACGTAGCGGTCTTCCTTGCCGGGTTCGTAGATGCTGATTCCGCGCGGCGTCTCACGCGCGTCGTTCTTGGCTACGGCCGCGTGCAGTATCAGCGTGTCGCTCTCGGCACCGTGCTCAGGGAATGAGCTAATGCCGACGTTGGCGTCCACACTGACGTTCACATCGTGCACCGACAGCCCGGCGTCGAGGAGCCGCAGAATGTCTTCGGCCAGTTCCTCGGCTGCGGCTGTCGGGATGTCTTCGAGCAGAATCAGAAACTCTTCGCCATCCAGGCGCGCGAGCGTGTGGCGCGCGTCCACGATTCCCCGGAGGCGTTCCGCCGCCTGGGCGAGCAGAGCATCGCCGATGTCGTGTCCGAACGAGGCGCCGATGTCCCCGAAGCTGTTCAGGTCGACGAGCATTACGCTGATCGGTACATCGCTGCCTTCCAGCCGGTTCAGCGCGGCATCCAGGGCCTGTTCGGCCTGGAAACGATTGGGCAGGCCGGTCAGCCGGTCGAATTGCGCGTGGAACGCGACTTCATTCTCGCGCTTGGCGATGTCCCGCTGCATCGTGTTCATGGCGAGCGCGAGATCCGCAAAGTCTTCGGGCTGGTCCGGGGACAGTTCGTGCTCGTAGTCCCCCATGCCAACGCGCCGCGCCGTCGTCGCGAAACTTAGCATCGGGCGCAACCAGGCGCGTGACAGGAACGCGGCGGAGACCAATCCGACGGCCAGCGTCGCGAGGCCGACGCCAGCGATCGCGAGGAGCGCCGTGGATAGCGTCACCGATCGCACGTCGGCCGCGTCCGCGTTCAACACGAAAAAGGCGAACAGGCTGGCCTGGGCCAATGCGACGAGTGCGATGACCAGCACCATCAACTGTGAACGCAGCGTGAGCAAGGATGCCTCCCGGGGCGGAAATCCGTTTCCGTTAACCGCATCGTAGCGGTTGCAGCCGGAGGATTATGGGAAATCCGTCACGCTGTCAGGATGCGATATGTGTTCCTTCGGACGCATTTAGCGTATCTGTGACTTGCGTCTGGTGGAGTTTTCGCAATTTGCGAAACGCGATCAGGCCGCCGTCGCTCGGCACGAGCCGGTCACTCTCCGCGTCGTCGACGTTCGCGGGTCGCTGCGAAGCGACGATCGGCAGGTCATCGTTGAACACGAGGTATTGCGAGAAACGTCCCAGAACGTTCACCAGCGGGTGGAACGGCCGCGGCACGCGGTGGTACCAGCGAACATAGACTTCGGTATGGGTATCGTCGACCGGGACGAACGTCGCTCCCAGCAAGTAATTCTTGCCGACCCGGTTGAACCACAGGTTCGGATAGCGAAAATCGACGTACTGGCGGTCGCTCTTGCGATCCCTGACCTGGAAAAACAGGAAGCCGTCGTCGTGATTCTCGATCCGCACGCGCGTGACGGGATCGCGTATGAAGGCCCCGATGCTCTTCCGGTGGACGAACGGCAGATGGCTGTAGTCGAGGACGTTTTCGATCGCGCGCGTGTAATGCGCTGCCCATTCGTAGTGGATCTCGCCGAAATACATGCCGTCGACGATATCCAGGCCGGGCGGCGCGGGGCGTTCGGCCGCTGCGACGTTCGGTCCGCGCCAGGTCCAGACGTAGTCGTCGACCTCAGCGACCGGCCAGGTCGCGACCCGAAAATGCCCGGGGATGGGCCAGTCATCGCCTTCGGCAGGCACGCGCACGCAGCGCCCGTCGCGCGCGAACCGAAACCCATGGAACGGGCATTCGATCGCGTCGCCGCAGACGTTCCCGAGACTCAGGGCGGTGCCACGATGCGCGCAGCGATCCTCCATGCATTGGATCTCGCCGGAACTCGATCTCCAGAACACGATTCGACAGCCGAAGCGTGTCTTGGCAACGGGTTTGTGTCCGAGTTCCCGAGAACTGAGCACCGGGTACCAGTGTCCACTCGATAACGAATTCATCGTGCAATCTTGCGGAGGCTCCGCGCCGTGCGCAAGTCACCGGATCGCTTGGCGGCGAGCGCCCGTCTGCGGTGTAATGCGCCTTTTCCAGTCAAGTCACTCGTTCGGGAGCCCCCATGACCAAGCCGTCGACCATGAAACCGTTCGCGCCGGGAGACATCTTTCTCGGCTGCACCTACCTGAACAATGCTGAAGACGACCACGCCGGTGACGGGAGGATTCTCCAGTACGACCGGAACATGGTGCCGAAGGGGACGTTGTACACCGAGGGCACGAGCCACCTGATCGTCAACCTCAGGTTCGGGCCGGACGGCGTGCTGTGGGGCTTCGATCCGTTCGAATACGCGGTCGTCAGGGTGTCGCCGGAGGGCGAACAGCTGCCGGCTCAGGACTTCGGCCAGCGCGGCTGGGGTTCGGTTTGTCACGGACATGACGGCAGCGTGTTCCTGACCGAGTACCTGAACGGCACGAAGCCTTACGAAGGCGGCGACATGCGTACGTTGCCGGGTACGGATGTCGTGGGCTACGGAAAAATCGCCAGGTTCGACGCCGCCTTCAACAAGAGCGCCGAGTTCGGCACCGAGCTGTCGCCGTCGATGACCGGATTTCATGGCGTCACGCACAGCTCGATGCATCCGAATGGGCGCACGATGGCGTTCATGACGGACCTGGGCATGCGCGTCATGCTGATGGATACGGATACCGGCGAGCAGCTACCGGACCTCGTTACGTATCCGGGTGGCGAGGAATATATGCGCAAGTGGACGACGGGTGTCGCGTACCTGGCCGACGGAACGTTGCTGCTCCTGCGCGGCAGTTTCATCGATTTCATCGACGAGTCGGGCAACTCAATGAGGACGATAACGCTCGACGAATACGGCTACGCGATGATCACGGTGTCGTCTGACCAGGATTTCGTATTCGTCACGAATATCTTCACGGGCGTGATGTCCAGGGTGAATCTCTCGTCCGGCGCGATCGTCGGGCAGATCGACACCGGCATGGCGAAGCCCTGTCGAAGTCTTGCCGGTGTGGCCGAATTCGCATGAGTCGACTTATCGCCGCCTGGGAATGGTTATTCCTGTCCCGGGCGCGCCTCGGGCTCGCGGCGATATGCATGCTCGTTGTGATCCTGGCAGTTTTCTCGGGGGAATTCCGCTTCGATGCATCCGGCGATTCTTTATTGCTGGAGAACGATGCGGACCTGCGCTACTACCGGGGCTCGACAGCGCGCTATGGGTCAGACGAATACCTGATCGTTACGTACACGTCGCAGGACGATCTGTTCTTGGCGTCGTCGCTTGCGGATCTCGCCAAGCTCAGGGATGAGCTGCTGGCGCTGGAAGGCTTCGCGTCGGTTGTTTCGATTCTCGACGTCCCGCTGGTCGATAGTCCGCGCACGTCGCTGCAGGAACTGCAGGTCGAGGTGCCGAATCTGCTGAGTGCACGCACGGACATCGGTCTCGCGCGCATCGAGCTGACCACCAGTCCGCTTTATAAGCAGTTGCTGATGAGCACCGATGGCCGGACGACGGCATTGCTGGCGCGATTCAGGCTGGACCCGGACTTCACACGCGTTCTGCATGAGCGTGATGTGCTGCGCGAGCGGCAGGTCTTCGGCGAGCTGACGAGCTACGAGCGCGAACGCATGCGTGAGCTGGACGACGAGGTCCAGGCGCAGCGCGTGTTGCTGACCGCGCGCCAGCAGGCCGATATCGAGCGGGTGCGGGAGATTCTCGACCCTCACCGCGGCCGCGCCGAAATCAGGTTGGGTGGTCTGCCGATGATCGTCACGGACATGATCGAGTACATCAAGCGTGACGTGCTCGTATTCGGCGGGGGCATCCTCGTATTCCTGATCGTGTTGATGACCACCATCTTTACGCGGCCACGGTGGGTCGTCTTATCGATGATGGTCTGTTTCATGTCCATTGCGCTGATGATCGGCTTTCTCGGTGTCGCCGACTGGCCCGTGACGGTGGTCTCGGCCAACTTCGTTGCGTTACTGCTGATATTTGGCCTGTCGATCGCGGTGCACCTGATCGTTCGTTATCGAGAGTTGCATTCGGAGAACCCCGGACAGACCCAATACTGGCTCGTCAGCGCAACCGTTCGCGACAAATTCCTGCCCTGCTTGTTCACGGCACTGACGACCATGATCGCGTTTGCGTCATTGCTGGTCAGCGGAATTCGTCCGGTCATCGACTTTGGCTGGATGATGGTCATCGGTATGGCGGTCGTCCTGGTCATGGCGTTCACGGTGTTTCCGTCGGGCCTGATGCAGCTGGCTCCGTTAACGCCGCAGCCCGCGCGAGTCTCGACCGGGGCCATTACGGGTTTCATGGCGGGACTGGTCCGCAATTCGCCGCGCATGGTTACGGTTTTCTATGTGCTCGTCGCGATCGCCGGCATCGTTGGAATCACGCGCCTCGATGTAGAGAACCGGTTTATCGACAACTTCAAGGAGTCGACCGAGATCTATCAGGGCATGGTCAAGATCGACCAGGAACTCGGTGGTACGACACCGCTGGATATCATTCTGGACGCCGATCCGGCGTTCTTCGTCGAAGAAGTCGCCGTCGAGAATGAGGATGACGAGTTCGATGACGAGTTCGATGACGATGACGAGTTCGAAGATGAATTCACAGACGAGTTCGGAGTGGACGAGGACGACCTTGGCTCGACCAGTTTCTGGTACAACACGTTCCAGTTGCAGACGGTCAGGGCGGTGCACGACTGGCTGGAGCGTCAGCCCGAGACCGGCAAGGTCCTGTCGATGGCGACGACGATCGACACATTGCAGAAGATCAACGACGACGAGGAAGTCAGCACGTTCTGGTTATCTATCCTGTACAAGAAGTTGCCGGAGGATGTGAAGAGCGCATTGTTCGACCCGTACCTGGCGCAGGATGGCAACCAGGTCCGGATTTCGGTTCGGGTGTTCGAGTCCGATCCAAACCTGCGGAGACAGGAACTGCTGACGAGGATTCGTACGTACCTCGTCGACGAAGTTGGCCTTGCGCCGGAACGTGTGCACCTGACCGGCATGCTCGTGCTCTACAATAACGTGCTGCAGAGCCTGTATCGATCGCAGATCGCGACGCTCGGTTTCGTCTTCCTCGTGATCCTGCTGATGTTCCTGGCGCTATACCGGTCGTTGACCGTCGCGCTGATCGCAATCGCGCCCAATATCCTTGCAGCGGGCGCCGTGCTTGGCCTGATGGGCTTGATCGGGATACCGCTGGACATCATGACGATCACGATAGCGGCGATCGTGGTGGGAATCGGTGTCGACGACACCATTCACTACCTGCATCGCTTCAAGGTCGAGTTCGGCGTTGACGGGGATTACATCGGTGCGATGGAGCGATCCCACGGCAGCATCGGTCGCGCGATGTACTACACGTCGATCATCGTGTCTGCGGGATTTTCGATCCTGGTGCTGTCGAACTTTTATCCGACGATCTACTTCGGGATGCTGACCGCCTTCGCCATGTTGTTCGCGATGTTCGCGAATCTGACCCTGTTGCCGCTGCTGCTGGCGTGGATCAAGCCGCTGCGGGCGGTTTGACGCCGCTTCGCAGCTGCGCGGCCGACGGCCTGCGATCTCCCGATGGCTGATACCAGACGCTGAAGTCACGGTCGGCGGTCGCGACAGCGGCGAGTGGATCGTCACTGTCAATCTCGAACGCGTCGAATCCGACCCGCTCCATGTAGTGCAGCTGCTCGAGCGCAACGTCACCCACTGCGCGTAGCTCGCCCGTGAAGCCGAAGCGCTCCCGCAACAGTCGAGCATACGAGTACGCTCGGCCATCGCGGAATGTCGGGAAGTCGAGCGCGACGAGCTGCAGCTCGGCGAGGTGCTCGGCGATCGCCTCGGGATGCTCGTCGCTGCGGAGCAGTACGCCGATCGGGTCGGAGCGCTCGCGGAGATTCTGCGCGTTGGCTTGCCATGCCGCCAGCGACACCAGTACCGCGCCGCGTTCCGGAATCGTTTCGTCGTCGGCGATCCGCTGGTACGGGTCGGTGACGATGGTTCGATCGATGACCAAGGACATCACGCAGCTTCCTGGCCGGCATCGCCGGCGCCGTACACGACCTGTCGGAACGGTTCCATGCCGGCGCGCCGGTACGTATCCAGGAAACATTCATCGTCTTCTCGAATCTCGAGGTACAGGTCGACGATGCGTTCGATGGCGGCTGGCACTTCGGACTGCGGCAGGCCCGGCCCGACTCGATCGCCCAGGGAGGCGTTTTCGTCCGAGGATCCTCCCAGCGTCAGCTGGAAGAACTCCTTACCGCGCTTGTCGACGCCGAGGATGCCGATGTTGCCGACGTGATGGTGGCCACATGCGTTCATGCAGCCCGACACGTTGATGGTCAGGTTGCCGACACGCTGGAGCTTGTCGGAATCAGCGAAATGTAGACCGATGTCTTGCGCGATCGGTATCGATCTTGCGTTCGCCAGGGCGCAGTAGTCGAGGCCCGGGCACGCGATGATGTCAGACGCGAGGCCGATGTTCGGCGTCGCCAGGCCGATCGCATCCAGCTCCTGCCACAGCGTATGCAGGTCATCCTGGCGCACGTCAACGAGCACGAGGTTCTGCCGGTGACTGACGCGCAGTTGTCCGAGGCTGAACTCGTCCGCGAGATCGGCGACGCGGTCCATCTTGTCGGCAGACAGATCTCCCGGAATCTTGCCCGGTGCCTTGAGCGACAGGTTGACGATCGCGTAGCCGGTGGTGATGTGATCGACGACGTTGCTGCGCAACCATGCGCCGAAGGCCGGCTCTACCCGGCCAATGGCCTTCAGTTCGTCGCCGAGGTCTTCCAGGCGCTCGTACGCGGGCGCCTGGAAGTAGGCGTCGATCCGTGCCGTTTCGGCCGGTTCGATTTTCAGCACGCCGTCGCGGATCTCGGCCCACTCAGCCTCGACGAGCTCGCGATACTTGTCGATGCCGAGTGCGTTGACGAGAATCTTGATGCGCGCCTTGTACATGTTGTCGCGGCGCCCGTACAGGTTGTAAATGCGGAGGATCGCCTCGACGTAGGACACGATGTGCTCGGGCTCGATCCAGTCGCGTATGGTCTTGCCGATCACGGGCGTACGTCCCTGCCCGCCGCCAACCAGCACCTCGAAACCGGGTTGGCCCGCCGCGTTGTGGTGCATCCGCAGCCCGATGTCATGCACGCCGACGGCGGCCCGGTCGTGCGGTGAACCGGTGACGGCGATCTTGAACTTGCGCGGCAGGTACGAGAATTCCGGGTTCAGTATCGAGTACTGGCGCAGGATCTCACACCACACGCGCGGGTCTTCGATCTCGTCACGGGCTCGTCCGGCATAGTGATCCGCGGTGATGTTGCGCACGCAGTTGCCGGACGATTGCATCGCGTTCAT
>CAZISL010000075.1:0-8193 GCA_964541975.1 uncultured Chromatiaceae bacterium
CGCGATCCGACGTTCGTTCCGTCGCCGCTGATCGGCAAGACGGCGCCCGCGTTCGAGCTACCGTTACTGAGCGACCCCGAGAACCTGGTGACCGATGCCGAGTTACGCGGGCAGGTCTGGGTGTTGAATGTCTGGGCGACGTGGTGTGTCGGCTGTCGCCAGGAGCACGCCACACTGAATCGCATCGCCTCGCTGGGCACGGTACCGATCATCGGCCTGAACTGGAAAGATGATCACGCGCTCGCGGAGGAGTGGCTCGAGAAACTTGGCAATCCTTACGTCGCGACGGGCTTCGACGGCGACGGACGCGTGGCGATCGACTGGGGTGTTTACGGCGCGCCCGAAACTTTCCTGATCGACGCCAGTGGCACGGTCCTGTATCGACACATCAGCCCGATGACGATGGACACCTGGCAGACAGAATTCGTACCCCGCATTCGTGCAGCGAAGGAATCGTCGTGAGCTTGCGTTTAACCGGGTTATTCGTGGTATTCGCTTGTCTCGCGCCCCTGTTGTCGCACGGCATCGCGATCGACCAAGAGTTTGACGACCCGGCGAAAGCCGAACTCTACGAACGTCTCAATGAGGAAGTTCGTTGCCTCGTCTGCCAGAATCAGACGATTGGTAGTTCCAACGCGCCGCTGGCTGCGGATCTGCGTCGGGAAGTGCGCGAGCAGGTCGACGCCGGCATGTCCGAAGCCGAGATCAAGACTTTTCTGACGGATCGCTACGGCGACTTTGTCCTGTACAAGCCTCGCTATGACGGCCCGGCTTTGCTGCTGTGGGTCGCCCCGGGCCTGCTGCTGCTGTTCGGCTTGGTCATGCTGATCAGAAGCCTGCGGCGGCGCGCCAGCCTGGAATTGACCGACGCCACTGGAGACGACGCCTGAGGGCTTTCTAATGTCATCCTCGATCATCGTTTTCAGCATCATCGGCATTGTCCTTGTCGCATGCGCGCTCGCCCTGGTCGTTCTGCCGTTATTCCGCAAGCGCGAGGGCCGGCAGAATGCGCCGTCCGCGGCGATCGTCACGGCGGTGACGCTCCCGGTCGTTGCCTACATGTTCTATGTGACCGTCAGTAACTTCGACTGGTCGGCGCCGCAACGGCAGGCCGCTGCGCAAGCGGCGCCCGCGGAGCAGGGGACGAGTTTGCCCGAGGCCGTCAGGTCACTCGAGGCGCGCCTGGTGGAATCGCCGGAAGATATTGGTGGTTGGCTGTTATTGGGTCGCTCGTACATGCAGCTCCAGAGACTGCCCGACGCGCGGCGCGCATTTAGCACCGCGTATCAGCTGGAACCCTCCAACGACGCGAAGCTGTCACTCGCCGAGATCGACATCATCCAGGATCGGGCGAACCTCGGCGGGCAAGCCGGCCTGGCGGTCGAGCAGGTGCTGGCCGAAGAACCGGATAATCAGAAAGCATTATTCTACGGCGGCATGGCGGCGATGCTGCGCGGGGATAACGAGTTGGTCGTGACGCGCTGGCAGAAGCTGCTGGACATGTCTCCGCCGGATCAGATTCGCGGCATTCTCGAGCAACAGCTCGCGCAACTCGGCGCTGCCGCTCCTGTCCAGGAGCCGATCGAACCGGTCGGCAATGGCATCGCAGTCAGCGTATCCATCGCCGATGAATTGCGCGATCAGATCGGCGCCAATGCCGTATTGTTCCTGCTCGCACGTCAGCCAAACATGCCGGGACCACCCATCGCCGCGGTGCGTGCGTCTGCGCGCGAACTACCCACATCCCTGCGGATATCGGACGACAACGCGATGGTGGCCGGTCGCACGATAACGGGGCTGCAGTCGGTCGAACTGGTCGCGCGCGTATCCAACGGCGGCGGGCCGATCGCAGCCAGCGGCGACCTGTTCGGCGAGGTCATCTGGAGCGCGTCCGACGATTCAAGCGTCGACATCGTCATCGATCAGATCGTCGAGTAATTCGGTGCCAACGGCCGACGCGCAATTGTTGTCCGACATTGCGGAACTGATTCGGCTGCCGTCAATCAGTAGCTTCAACCCGGAACTCGACATGCCGAACCGGCCGGTCATCGACTGGCTCGCTGAACGGTTGGAGCGGCGCGGTTTCGACATCGTGATACAGGACATTCCCGGGGCGTCGGGCAAGTCGAACCTGATCGCGACACTGGGCCGCGGCGACGGCGGTCTCGTGTTATCCGGCCACACTGATACGGTCCCGTTCGATGCCGGCAAGTGGACCAGCGATCCGTTCGAGGTGGCCGAGAGGGAAGGGCGCTTGTACGGGCTCGGCACCGCCGATATGAAGTCGTTCTTCGCGCTGGTGCTCGCGGCCACGGAAGGCCTGCGCGCAGAATCGCTGCGGGCCCCACTGGTCGTGCTGGCGACCGCCGACGAGGAAACCAGCATGTCCGGGGCCAGGGCGTTAACGAAGGGCGGCCAGCTTCGCGCGGCGAATGCCGTCATCGGCGAGCCGACGGACTTTCGGCCGGTGCGTCTGCACAAAGGCATTTTCATGGAGCGAATTTGCGTTGAGGGCAGCAGCGGTCACTCCGGCGATCCGGGGCAGGGCGTCAGCGCGCTCGAGGGAATGCATCATGTCATTCACGAACTGCTCGCGTTGCGGTCGGAGTTACAGGCAGCGGCCCGTAACGAGGCATTCCCCGTTCCGGTCTCGACATTGAATCTCGGTCGCATCGCGGGCGGGGACAACCCCAACCGAATCTGCGGTCACTGCGAGCTGGATATCGATTTACGTATGCTCCCCGGCATGACCGTTGCGGCAATGCGCAGTAAGATGCGCGAACGGGTCTCACAGGCTTTGACGAATTCAGATACGAACCCGTCGTTCGAAGTGCTCTTCGAAGGCATCGACCCGCTCGAGACGCCCGCCGATGCAAAGATCGTCCGACTGACCGAGCAGTTGACCGGCAGCGAGTCCCGGGGGGTCGTCTACGGCACGGAAGGCCCATTCCTGCGTGCGCTCGGAATGGACGTCGTGATTCTTGGCCCCGGTTCGATCGATCAGGCGCATCAGCCGGATGAGTTCCTGCGACTCGACGGGCTGCACGATGGCGTCGGTATACTGCGCGAATTGATTCGTGAGTTGTGTCTGTCGGACTGAATACAAGTTAACCCATTAATTCGCAGCGACAATGATTGACGCAGAATTCGTAGGTCATGAAAAACAAGAAACCCGCAAGAAAAATCGTATCCTTGTCCGGCCGCAACCTCCTGCGGGAACCGCTGTTGAACAAAGGCTCAGCGTTCAGCCGAGAGGAACGCCGCGCATTCGGTTTGGAAGGTCTGTTGCCATGGGGCATCCTCGACATTGAGGCGCAGGCGGCCCGGAGTCACGCCGCCGTGCAGCGTTATGATGATGACCTGCAAAAGTATCTCGTGCTGGCCGCGCTGCAGGATCGCAACGAGCACCTGTATTTTTACCTGCTCCAACAGTACCTCGAGGAATACCTGCCGATCGTCTATACGCCGACGATTGGTTTGGCCACCAAGAATTTCAGTCGTGTTTTCCAGCGCGGTCGCGGCGCGTGGATCACGCCGGACCATCGCGGCTCGATCGCGCAGATTCTCCGGCAGGCATGCCAGGGGCGCGATATTCACCTGATCGTCGCAACCGACAATCAGTCGATCCTCGGCATCGGCGACCAGGGTGCCGGCGGCATCAAGATTTCGATCGGCAAGCTCGCTCTGTATACCGCAGCGGCAGGATTCGATCCGGCGACGGCACTCCCGATCAGCCTCGACGTGGGTACGGACAACCAGACCTTGCTTGACGATCCGGCATACCTCGGCTGGAAGCATGCGCGGCTCCACGGCGCGGAATACGACGCGCTTCTCGATGAGTTCGTCGACGCGGTCAACGAGGTGTTTCCCGGCGCGCTGGTGCAATGGGAAGATTTTCGCAAGGACAATGCACTGGCGATCATGGATCGCTATCGCGAACAAGTCCTGTCGTTCAACGACGATATCCAGGGTACCGGCGCCGTGGCGCTGGCCGGTGTGCTGACGGCTGCACGGGTTCATGGTCGCTCGATACGCGACGAGCGCGTTCTGATCCTCGGAGCCGGCGCGGCCGGCCTCGGTATCAGTCGACAAATACGCGTGGCGATGGCCGCCGAGGGTATGCAGGGTGACGAGTTGCAACACGCGATCGCCGCGCTGGACAGCAAGGGCCTGATCGTCGACGACGGCAGTATTCGTGACGCATACAAGGCCGAGATGGCCTGGTCACCCGAACGCGCCAAAGAACTGGGCATTGATCATCGTCAGGCCGATCTGCTGTCGATCTGCACAGCGTTCAAACCGACCGTGCTGATCGGCACCTCCGGCCAACCGCGCGCATTCACCGAAGAGGTCGTGCGCGAAGTCGCGATGCACGTGGACCGGCCGTTGTTCATGCCGATATCGAATCCGACGGATCTGTCCGAGGCGGATCCAGCGGACGTCTACGCATGGACCGACGGACGCGCGCTCGTCGCCGCCGGCAGCCCGTTTCCGCCCGTCGAGTACGGCGGCCGGACGATCCGCGTCGGACAGGGCAACAATGCATTTATTTTCCCCGGGCTGGGCCTCGGTGCCACGGAGGGCGACGCACGCATTGTCACGGACACGATGTTCTACGCCGCGGCGAAGGCATTGGCGGAGTGCGTTACGGACGAAGAACTCGCGTCGGGCCTGTTGTACCCGACGATCGATCGCTTGACCGTGGTCTCGAAGGCGGTGGCTCACGCCGTCATGAAGGACGCCTGTGCTCAGGGCGTCGGTGAGTGCCTGCTGGACCACGAGATCGAGGAACGTCTCGAAGATGCCACCTGGTCGCCCGAATACGAGGCCTATGTGCCGGGCCTCTGAGGCCCGGACATCGGAACAGGGCGGTTGGCGATGCTCACCGGCAGGCATCCAGATGCCCTATTTAACATAATATATATTATACGCATTATATCGATCTCCCGAGAGCACCTAGCCGTGTGTGCCCGGGTCGAAAAAAGTGCGCGCGAGCCTTCCATCAGTGCGCAACCGTCCAGCGCCCCGAGGCCTTCCGAGACGCGTCGCCTGCCGCGACGGATTTCCCTCATAGCGAAAGTCTGGTTGCCCGGTAGGCTGGATAGCTGGGATCGGTCCGCCGCCGTGTGTTGAATGGCGTCGCGGCCTGCTGTTGCTGTCGTTCGGGAGACATCGCGCTGAAAGTACTGTTACGCAACCTATTGAACAATATGCGCGACTTGGCGCCCATCGTCGGGGTGATCGGGTTCTTCCAGCTCGCGGTCCTGCAACAGCCACTGCCGAACCTGTTCGGCTTGTTGACCGGGTTGCTGCTGGTGCTGGCCGGTCTGACTCTGTTTATCCAGGGTCTGGAATTGGGACTGTTTCCGCTAGGCGAAAGCATGGCCCATGCGTTTGCGCGCAAGGGCTCGGTACTCTGGCTGATCGTGTTCGCCTTTGCGCTGGGATTCGGCACTACCGTTGCGGAACCGGCCCTCATTGCCATCGCGGAAGAAGCCTCAGAAATCGCTGCCGACGCCAATGTGATTGCCGATACCGAGGACTCGCGCGACGCTTATGGACTCGGGCTGCGCCTGACTGTTGCGTTTTCGGTTGGTGCAGCTATCGTGATCGGAGTGATACGCATTATCAAGGGCTGGCCGATCCATATCATGATTGCGGCCGGTTATATCCTGGTCGTCGCCATGACGTCCATTGCTCCGCGGGAAATTATCGGCTTGGCCTACGACTCCGGTGGCGTGACGACGTCGACTATCACGGTCCCGTTGGTGACCGCGCTGGGCGTCGGCCTGGCCTCCTCCATCAAGGGACGCAACCCGATGATCGATGGATTCGGTCTGATTGCGTTCGCATCGCTGACGCCGATGGTTTTCGTGATGCTCTACGGGATGATGATCAGATGAATGCGTTGCGCGTATTTATGGATGTATTCGTCGAGACCCTGCGTGATGTCTTGCCGATCGTCACGATTCTGGTGTTCTTCCAGTTCGCCATTCTCCGGCGTCCGCTGCCGCAACCGAAGCGGATGCTGATCGGCTTCGCGTCTGTGCTGCTCGGTCTGGTGCTATTCCTGATCGGGCTGGAGGAAGCCCTGTTTCCGGTCGGGCGCCTGATGGCCGAGCAGTTCACCAACCCGGCTTTCGTCGGCGCGGCACCAGGAGAGGCTGTCGACTGGCAGAAATATTACTGGGTCTACCTCTTTGCATTTGCGATCGGGTTCAGTACGACCGTTGCCGAGCCGGCCCTGATCGCGGTTGCAATCAAAGCGTCGGAACTGTCCAACGGCGCCATCGGTTCCTGGGGACTGAGAATTGCAGTCGCGCTTGGCGTAGCGACAGGCATTTCGATCGGATGTTTCCGCATCGTAACCGGGATACCGATTCACTATTTCATCATTACCGGTTACGTAGTCGTAGTGGTTCAGACCTTTTTCGCCCCAAAGATCATCGTCCCGCTGGCCTACGATTCCGGCGGCGTAACGACCTCGACGGTAACGGTTCCGCTGGTTGCGGCGCTGGGCCTCGGGCTGGCCGAAAACGTACCCGGCCGCAGCGCGCTGATCGACGGATTTGGATTGATTGCATTTGCCAGCCTGTTCCCGATGATGTCGGTTATGGCTTATGCGCAGATGGCTAAATGGCGGACGGATCGCAGCCGCAAGCAGGAAAATGAAGGAGTGATGTCATGAGGTTCAAACTCATAGTGGTCTTCGTCGAAGACGTGAAGACTGAAAAAGTCGTGGACGCCGCGAGGGAGTCGGGCGCAACCGGTTGTACCCGTATTTACAGCGCAAGCGGTGAGGGACTTAAGACGCCCTCCACGTTTTTCGGGCTGGCGCTCGCCACCCAGCGGGATGTGCTGTTGTTGCTCGTGGAGGAGCACCGGGCCCGCCAGATACTCGAGAATATCGGCGCGGCCGGTGAGTTCGATGAGACGTCGGGTACCGGTATAGCATTCCAGATTGACGTCGAGGATGCTATTGGTGTCGCACACCAGATCAGTAGTATTGCACCATCGTTGGAGGAGGTAGAGCTTTGACTATGAGAAACGTATCCGAGGTGATGAACACCAATTTCCTGAGCATGCCCGGTGTAACGACGGTTGCCGATGCGATTCACGCAATGCGCCCTATTGATGCGCATGCCTTGCTGGTCGACAAGCGCACCGAGGAAGACGAGCTGGGTATCGTTCTGGTCTCAGATATCGCCAAGAAGGTACTGGCGATGAACCGATCGCCCGATCGCGTCAACGTCTACGAGATCATGACCAAGCCGGTGCTCGCCGTCGATCCGGAGATGAACATCCGCTACTGCGCCCGGTTGTTCGATCACTTCGGTATATCGACTGCGCCGGTCGCCAAGCGAGGGAAAGTGCTGGGTATCGTGACATACGACGCTCTCGTGCTGAAGGGCCTGGCCGCAGACCTGTGATCCCAAGGGCGCTTAAAGTGAAGTGACAGCAACCATAAGAGACCCGCATGTTTGAGATCGCGAGCCTGATCACGGCCATCGTGCCGGTCGGCGCGCTGCGGTTGATGACGAGCCTCGAGGCGGTCGTCGGCCTGGTCCTGATCACATGGTCGGCATCTTTCACGTTCCTCCAGATGCGGCGTTACTGGGGCAGCGACTGAGCCCGGTTCAAGTATTGCGACACGATGTCACAAAAATCAGTAAAAAGCCCATCTATTCGAGCACTTATGATGAATAATTCCAGTAAATCCTCGAAAGAAGCCACACCGTCCGGCAGGTCGTCCATCCGGAAGGTGTACGGATGTACCGCGAGTCCCAGCGCTTGGGCGTCCCGCACAAGCCTGCTCAGCATCGGTTTCCCGGCCTCGTCGACGCCGCGGTAGATCAGACTGATCGAGGGCCCGATCGCGTTCGCGTAGCTCGCCGCGTCGGCGAGCAGCGCCTGCGTAACCTCCGTGCGGCTGCTGATCAGCAGCACGATGGGCAATTCGGAGCCCGCCCGGGCCCGGGCCACGCGCAGCGTTTCGGGGTCGTAGCACTGCAGGAATACCTTGCGCCGCGGCGCCAGGTAGCCGCGGCGACCCAGGGCATCGACGACCGCCGAGCCGAGATCGAAACCTTCCCGGGTGTGCCACTCGGGACCCTTGATCTCCGGGTAAATCCCGACCTCGCGACCCGTGGAGCGGTTCAGTTGCTCGACTAAGTCGATCTCCTCGTCCAGCGT
>CAZISL010000076.1:0-14261 GCA_964541975.1 uncultured Chromatiaceae bacterium
TGATCGACAAGTGCGTCAGGAACGCGCGAATCCTGCTCATAATAAGTTGGGTCTTCCGGTAATCAGAAAGCGGCAATAACCCGGCCAAAGTACCGATTTAACGAAATCAGTCAAACGACGCAGTTCGCAGAATTCTGTTCAATTCCGTTAGGCTGTTCGCCTCGCAGCCGTTTATCGACACCGGGAGCCTTGCGGGCACGTAGTCGGCTATGGTCGGGATCACCATTGGCAATAACAACGAGGACGAAGACATGAGCGTTGCCCACCCCTGGCTCGAGCAGGAGCCCTGGCCGACCGAGCAGATGTCGAAAGAGATGCTCGAGAATCGTATCGAGCGCGTATTGACGATGACCAATATCGGCTGCCTCGGCACCGTTTCCAAGAGCGGTGCGCCGATCGTCAGCCCGGTCGAGTTCTACAACGACGGCATGCAGCTGTATATCTTCCCGCAGCCGAATAGCCCGAAGCTCAAGGCCATGCAACGTGACCCGCGCGTCTCGTTCGCGATCATGAATTCCATGGCGGGCTGGGCATGCGTCATGGGATGCCAGGTGTTCGGCAAGGTCACGTTGCTGGACGTCGGCACACCGGAATGGGAGCACGGGATGAAGGTGTTCAAGTGGCCCGCGTCTGCCTTCGAGCTGGGACGGCCGATCGAAGATCCGCCGCAGGGACAACTGGCCCGCATCGATCCCGACCGCATTGTCTACACGGAGCACCTGATGCGAAAGGAGGGCTATGCCCCTCGCCAAATCTGGCGCGCGGGCGAGGCAGAGACGCAGGTCGTGCCGGGGGGCAATATCACCTAGATGGCCGACCAGAGGGCTACACCGCTCTACGACTACCCGAAATACTGGGCTGAGTGCTTCGACACGGCACCGTTTCTCCCGATGTCGCGCGGCGAGATGGACGAACTCGGCTGGGATTCGTGTGACATCGTCCTCGTGACCGGCGACGCGTACGTCGATCACCCTTCGTTTGGTATGGCAATCGTCGGTCGCCTGCTCGAGGCGCAGGGTTTTCGCGTCGGCATCGTTGCGCAACCGGACTGGCAGTCGAAGGACGCGTTCGAGGCGCTGGGTCGGCCGAACCTGTTCTTCGGCGTCACTGCCGGGAACATGGATTCGATGATCAATCGGTACACGGCAGATCGGAAGCCGCGTTCCGACGACGCCTATACGCCGGGCGGCGCCGGCGGCAGCCGCCCCGATCGCTGTTCGCTGGTCTATGCGCAGCGGTGTAAGGAGGCATTCCCCGACGTGCCGTTGGTCCTCGGGGGCATCGAGGCGTCACTGCGTCGCATCGCGCATTACGACTATTGGCAGGACAAGGTCCGGCGCTCGATCCTGCTGGATGCGACGGCCGACCTGCTGCTGTATGGCAATGCGGAACGCGCGATCGTCGAGGTCGCCCATCGCCTCGCGCAGGGCGACGATATCGCATCGATTACCGATATTCGGGGCACGGCGTTCATACGCCGCGATGACCCGGACGGCTGGACGGAGATCGATTCGACCCGTATCGATCGGCCCGGCCGCGTCGATGCCGTCGTCAATCCGTACCTGAATCGGCGCAGCATTCCGGCCGAAGAACTGCAGCGGCGCAACGACCCGCTGGGTGGCGTCGCGTTCGACGACGAGGGCCAACCGATCAGGAAGGCCCGCGAGCGCCTGGATCGTTCGCGCAGCGTGATTCGTCTGCCGTCGTTCGAGAAGGTACGCAACGATGCAGCGTTATACGCGCATGCCAGCCGCGTGCTGCACCTCGAAACGAACCCCGGCAATGCGCGGGCACTCGTTCAGCAGCACGCCGAGGTCGACCTGTGGCTGAATCCGCCGCCGATACCGCTGACGACCGAAGAGATGGACTACGTGTTCGGCATGTCATATGCGCGCGTCCCGCATCCCGCTTACGGCGATCAGCGTATCCCGGCATACGAGATGATTCGTTTCTCGGTCAACATCATGCGGGGCTGTTTCGGCGGCTGCACGTTCTGCTCGATCACCGAGCACGAGGGGCGCATCATCCAGAATCGTTCCGAGGCATCCATCCTCGCCGAGATCGAGGACATACGCGACAAAGTGCCGGGCTTCACCGGCGTCGTGTCCGACCTCGGCGGGCCCACCGCCAACATGTATCGTCTCGCCTGCAAGAGCAGCGAGATCGAGGCCGCATGCCGCAAGCCAAGCTGCATTTTTCCGGGCATCTGCCCGAACCTGAACACCGATCATTCGGCGCTGACGAAACTGTATCGGGATGCGCGCTCGCTGCCCGGCATCAAGAAAGTCCTGATCGCGTCGGGCCTGCGCTATGACCTCGCCGTCGAAGATCCGGAGTACGTGCGCGAACTCGTCACACATCATGTGGGCGGCTACCTGAAGATTGCGCCGGAGCACACCGAAGAGCGTCCACTCAACAAGATGATGAAGCCCGGCATCGGCACGTATGACAAGTTCACCGAGATGTTCGAGAAGTTTTCGGCGGAGGCGGGCAAGGAGCAATACCTGATCCCGTATTTTATCGCCGCGCATCCGGGGACGACCGACGAAGACATGGTCAATCTCGCATTGTGGCTCAAGCGCAAGGGGTTTCGGGCGGATCAGGTGCAGGCGTTCTACCCGTCGCCCATGGCGACTGCAACCGCGATGTATCACTCCGGTAAGAACCCGTTGCGCAAAGTCACCTATAAAAGCGATCGCGTCGACGTCGTTAAGGACCCCGACAAGCGGCGCCTGCACAAGGCGTTCCTGCGTTACCACGATCCGCAGAACTGGCCGCTGCTGCGCGACGCGCTGCGCAACATGGGACGTGCCGACCTGATCGGCGACGGCGCGCAGCAACTGATACCCCGCGATCAGCCCGACGGGCGAGGGGACTACAAGGCGCCGCGCAGGAAGAATACCGCCGCCGCTCACCGGCGCCGGACGCACCGCGGTAGCATCGAGACGCAACACACGGGTTTGCCGCCGCGCGATGACGGCAGCCGTAAATCGAGGAAAAAGCCGCGGCGGCCGCCGCGCCAAGCGCGTTAGTCGCTGGCGGTGGTCCGGTAAGTCGTCAGCCGGTCCGTCAGCCAGTCACGACTCGGTACCGATGCGCCGTCGCATTCAATGAAATACGGCTTGCCGGTCCAGGAACTCTCGCTCGCGAGATAGTTGATGAAGGATTCCGCCGTCTTGACCCGCGAGCCGGCCCGCCGGTACTTCATCGCCAGGTGATCCCGGGCTTCGTCAGCGGTGTGTTCCTTGCCGTTGCGATTGAACGTGCAGCCGCTGTCGCCGACCATGTCGAGCAGATGCTGGATCTCGTCATCGGGCGTCGCGGCCAGGACCGGCAGCGCGGTCATCGCGACAAACAGAAAAATAATTCGAATTGTTTTCATGGCTACATGCTCAGGGTAATCGACATGGGGTTGTGATCGGATGTATCGACGACCTCGATCGATGTCTCGACCGCATTCAGGCCGCGGACGAATACGCGATCCACGATGTTTCCGAACGGCGTGACGCGGTCATCCACATCGAACGACAGCTCGTTCAGGTCGAGACGCTCGGTCATCGCAAGCAGGACCGCGAGTCTCCGCTGGCGCCAGGTATTGAAGTCTCCCGCCACGATAACGGGTCCCGAGTGATCGGCGAGTACCGACTCAATTTTGAGAATTTGCCGCTCGAAGTCCGCGACCCCCAGCGTGAAGTTGACAGCATGGACGTTGATGACTGCGAGCGTATCGTTGGTCGAGGCGAGACCGAACTCGGTGACGCTGATCGCCTTGGGCGACCCCAACCAGGGTTCGTGGTCGGTCAGATAACAGTGGGTCAGCGGCGTCGTGTTGCTCAGCGTCATCACGCCCGTCGACGCCGATGATGTCTTGTAGCCTGGGGCAAATGACCAGAATTGGGCGCGGTCGAGTGCATCGATCGGCTGTTGTTCGAGGCGTGCCTCCTGGATCAGGACGAGGTCCTTGTTCCCGGCCATGCGTTGCAGATCGCTGAAAGATTCGGGATGCGCGCCCTTTTTCATATTCCAGACGAACAGGTCGATCCGGTTCGGGTCGAGCGACGGCGCGTCTTCCGCATCCGGCAACGCCATCGCGGCTTGGCAGGACTCCGAGCCCTGCACGGCGGGGAGGTTGTGGTTGGCCAGTTGTTGCGCAGCGGAATCCCGCTGCATCGGCACCGTCGAGCAACCGAATAGCAGCGCGACCGTGATGACCGGCAGCAGATTCTTGTCGATCACGCGTCTGATAATCGGGCGCTCCCAGCACGGTCGAAGTCGCAGGAATAGTCTCCAAACATGCGCCGATTCTAGCCTCGGGCGATCGGCGGTGCTGGTCAAAATGTCTCATTTGCCGGTCACTTGGGGTCTCGGCGCCCGGATTACGTCATACCGGATGCGATACCGGTGGATCCTGGCCTGATCCGATCGACTCCGTGCTGCGAATAAGGATAAGACACGACGAAGGAAATGCCAGCTTGGAGGCATAATGGGAGGATCGATGCCGGAATCGCGGCGGCGATAGCGAAATATAAATGACGACAACCACCATCGACAAAGACGTGCCCACGCCCACCACCACGCAACAGGTTATTCCATACCGCGGCTGGTGGGGACTTGCCGGCTGCGGCGCATTGATGGCTGCAATCCTCGCGTTTGGCACGACCAGCGACGGCTCGGCATTCGGTCCTGATCTGGGCAATTTCTGGTACTACTGGCAGCTTCAGGACGCCACGGTCTGGACTCGCCTGTCAGCCTGGGTTCCGTACGTCGCGCACACATTGTCCATCTGGTATCTCGTTGCGAATGCACGACGGTCGAAGCCGCGTTATATCTTCGGGCTGCATTCTTTCAATGTCTGGGCGCTCGGCCTGAACGCATTCTTCGTCCTGTTGCACATCGCCCAGACACGCTATTTCTACGATGGCCTGGCGCAGGACGTCCATGAGGCGACCTCGATGGGCTCGGTCGTACTGATGCTGTTCCTGATTATGTTGATGGAGAACGGCCGGCGCGGCCTGTTTTTCGGCAAGAAGGTAACAGCGCTAACCGGCGTCGGCGACACGGTACGCCGCTACCACGGGTACTACATCTCGTGGGCGATCATCTACACGTTCTGGTATCACCCGGTGGAGTTGACGCTTGGACACTTCGCCGGTTTCGCCTATATGATGTTGCTGCTGCTGCAGAGTAGCCTGTTCTTCACGCGTTACCACACGAATCGCTGGTGGACGATGTTCCTCGAGACGCTGTTCGTCATTCACGGCGCCGTCATTGCCTACTCCATCCTGCAGCAGGGTCAGACCGGACCGTGGGCGATGTTTCTGTTCGGCGGCATCGCCGTGTTCCTGATCACGCAGCTGCATGGCCTCGGGCTGAGCCGCAACGGCAAGCTGGCGATCGCATTGCCGCTGATCGCCCTGATGGCCGCGTTCTATTCCTTCTATCCCGAGCACCTCATCGGCGTCACGCGTTTGCCGATGATCATGTATATCGGGACCGTTTTGATGGCAATCGTCGTCTGGTTGCTGATCCGCTTCGGGCGTCTTCTGCAACCGTCTGGGCCCGATACGCAAAACGCCTGATTCCGTTCGCTCGCCTCGAGCGCCAATTTGACATCCGCATCCCATCGACAGCGCCGAAACCGACCGGTTTCGGGACACTTAACAGAATATTCGCGACCGCGTCACAAAAACGGCGAGGCGCCTTGTATGACAAGAGTGCATCGGCGATATTTGCAGGGCTGATCAATGGTAAACCCGGTGAAAGCCGGGGACACAAAGCCACCGGTCTACGGGATTGATTCCTAGGACAGCGGGGTTGCCGGCAAGGCGTCGCGAATGCTCATTCGCGACACCTGGCAAACGTTGCATGACCGGTTGGCGAGACGAATGTCAATCGGAGGGATATACATGCAGCGTTCCGCGGGAAGCACGACAAGCACGACCGGCCGCTATCGCCAACTCACTCGACGCAAGGCGATCACCGTTCGACCGAAATCGATCGAACACATCGTCTCGGTGCTCGGGGACCGCAAGCAGTTTCGTTCTCCGGTTCGCCCGGTAGGCGCGAACAGCGGCAATACCCGTTGCACCGCGGTCCAGGAAGGCACGGTCATGGACATGACCGGTATGAATCGCATCCTTCAAATTCACACGCGCAAGGTCAAGGTTCAGGCGGGCATGCGTCTGCGGGACCTCGCTCGCAAGCTCGACGAATACGGCTTGGAACTGGTCGGCAGCTACGAATACCCGGATCGGACCGTCGGCGGAGTCGTCAGCAGCGGCTCACTGACTGCCGGCACGCCCGACGACGGTGCGCATCTCGCTGCATCGGTGGTGGCGCTGACGCTCGTCACGCCAGACGGCCGCGTTATCGAATTCGACGAATCAATGCCCGAGATGCTGACCGTCGCCCGCCAGAGCTATGGCTTGCTCGGAATTCTCGCGACGGTGACGTTACGAATTCGCAAGTCTCGCGCGTATTCTATTCGTAATCGCAAGATCGGCTTCGCTGAGTTGTCGACGATCGCGCCGAGCCTCGCGCGCACGAATGATGGCGTGAAGCTTTTCCTGCTACCGTTCCGTGATCGAATCTTCATCGAGGTGCGTCAGGCCGGTGACAGCGATCAGAAAACGCGCTCGTTCGCTTGGAAAGTGCGTGAATGGGTCATCAACAAGATCTTGCCGGACGTCGTTCATTCCGTCGGCAAGATTGTCCCGGTCGGCAGGATCCGCGACCCGCTCATCGATGGATTCAGCACCGCGTCGCAGATGCTCGTCAACACGAAGTTCGTGGATGCGGGCAGTAACGCCATGGAGCAGACCGGCCAGTTCCGCAAGGTCGGCGCGGAAAGCCGGATTAAAATGTGCTCCTGGCTGTATCCCGCGGACAAGTTCGGTGCTGCGATCTACTCGTATCGCGAGTTCGCGCGGCGGCACTACGAACTGACGGGCTATCGGTGCGATCTGCCGGCCGTCGGTTACCGGATTCCCAAAGATCGAACGTCATTGTTGTCTCCGAGTTTCGATGGCCCGATGTTCGCACTGAGCCTGCGCTCGACCAACTTCGAGGGCTGGGAGGATTTCCTGCTCGACTTCGCCAAGATTTCCTCATGTTTCGGCGGCGTGCCGCTCTTGAATCAGACGCGCGCCTTTTCCGCGGAACAGGTGCACCAAGCCTACGGTAAGCGACTGCAGCGCTTCCGCGCCCTGCGTGCCAAGCTCGATCCACAGAACCGCCTGCTGAATCAGTTCTTCGCCGAACACGTAGGCTGACACGCGGGCGGCTATTGCCGCCGACTCCGCAGCGCGCCGGGCGATCACCCGCGGCCCGCAGTCCCGTGCGGACCGGATCGCTATTCTTGCTATACAATGCTGCGTCGACAAAACGAACGCGGTGCACGGCATCGCGGATAACCAGAAGTCGTCTGAACGAACCCGAGGGCGCGCAATATGAGCGTTTCTACCAAGGCCTTGCTGGGCCTGATCGTGCTGGTTGCGATGATGCCGATTGCGGCCTCTGCCGCCGGCGATCCGGTCCGCGGTAAGCAATTGGCCGTGCAGTGTTTCGCCTGTCACGGCGTGGACGGCAACAGCCCGTCGCCGGTCAATCCCAGGATCGGCGGACAGCACGAGGAATACCTGTTGCTGGCGCTGAAGGCATACACCGATGGTAAGCGGCCCAATTCATTGATGAGTGGCGCCGTGCTCGACAAGAGCGAGCAGGACCTGATGGACATGGCGGCCTATTTCGCGAGCCAGACGCCGGTCGCCGCCGCGCCGGGCGATAAGCCCGGTCCTGCCAAGGGCGGCCCTCCCGGAGCGCGCGCGCGCCCGGCTCCCGTCGGTTTCGATCGCGGCGAGCGCGACGCCGAGTTCACGAGCATGCTGGCGCGTGCCGTCGCGCTAGACGAACCGGCATCACTGAAAGACACGCTGAACGACCGGATCTGCGCTGTTCCGCGCCGCGGTTCGGGCGACTCTGATGGTGACGGTCTCGCGGACCGCTACGATGCCGCCCCCGACGATCTCGACGAGTTCGTTGTCGACGCGAATGGCGATGGACATTTCGAAATCTGCAATATTCACCAGTTGCAGGCGATCGTGACGCTGGGCGCCACCGAAGGGTCGACCACCGGCTTATCAATCGATGCCCGGCGCGGGCGGTCCTACCAGTTGGCGAAGGACCTGGACGCGGCCGGCATCGCGTTCGAACCGATCGGTAATTGCGGCCCGACCGGCAACTGCATGCGGGCGCTTGGACAGTTTGGTTTTGCCGGGGTATTCGACGGTCGGGGTTATTCGATCAGCAATCTGACGATCGACGCGCCGGAGCGCGGCGGTGTCGGCCTGTTCGGCGTGCTCGCCGAGTCGGGCGTGGTCATGAACCTGCGTCTCGAGAATGTCTCGGTCAGCGGGCGCGCCGGTGTCGGCAGCGTTGTCGGGTCGAACTTCGGCACGGTCTATCGCTGCGCGGCGGAAGGCAGCGTCGACGGCGCCATGGCGATCGGCGGCCTGGTGGGCGGCAGCGGTGGTTTGGTGTACGACAGCGGTTTCTCGGGCAGCGTTACGGCCAAGCAGGCGGCGGGCGGTCTCGTGGGCGACATGACGGGCGGCGTGTACAAGGGACGCGCGGAAGGTGAGATTTCAGGGTCGCGCGGCGTCGGCGGTCTCGTCGGGCTCAATACCTTCGGCAGCATCCGTGACAGCTGGTCATCGATGACCGTGTCGGGCAGCAACGACATCGGCGGTCTCGTCGGCGTGAACACGGACGCGAAGGTCCGCAACAGCTATGCAACGGGTAACGTCAACGGTGACTCGAACAACATTGGCGGCCTCGTCGGGTTCAATTCGCAGAGTACCGTTCGCAACAGCTATGCGAACGGCAGTGTTTCCGGCGCAGACGCCGTCGGCGGTCTCGTCGGGCGCAACAACGGATTCGTCGGCAACAGCTACGCGAGCGGCGATGTCGAGGGGCAGGGCCAGGTCAGCCAGATCATCGGCTTCCTCGTCGAGGGTAGCGTCGTCGACACGTTCGCGGCCGGAAGTGGCGCCGCGATGGATATTGCGACCCAGACCGGCGAGTCGACGGGCTGGGCGCCGAACGCTCTGCCGGCGAAGCAGCCGCTGACCTTTTTCTGTGACGCGAACGACAACGGCTTCGTCGATCCGGATGAGTTTTCGGCGGGCAATTATATTTGGGATTTCGGCGGCGCGAAGGACGTTCCGGCGATTCGTTGCGCCGCAGGCGGCCTCGCGGCCCAGCGCTGAGTGGAGAGATTGTTGATGAGTAAGAACGCGGTGAAGCTTGCGTCCCTGGTCGCGGCCTGTTTGCTCGGTTCGACCCTGTCGGCGGCCGACGAGGAGCGCGTCTCAACGTCGCAGCCATTCGCGCCAGGCGATGTCTGGGTCGCGGCCACGGTCATGGACGTGCCGGACGACGATCATGCCGGCACGGGCCGCCTGCTGCAGTTCGACGCCGATTTCAATCCTAAAGGCGTGCTATGGATCGACGACACGACGCACAAGATCGGCGGCCTGACCTTCGCGCCCGACGGCACTCTGTGGGCCTCGGCGCCCATCTCGTGGCAGGTCGTCGAGATCGGCACGGACGGCCAGCAGAAGCGGATGCGTTCCTTCGCCGACCGCGCGTTCAGTTCGGTCACGTTCGCGCCCGACGGTACGCTGTACTTCGGCGAGCACCTGGTCGGTGCGAACCGGTCGATCCCGATGGCGACGACCCGGTTCACCTATATTCCGGGCGAGGAAGTCATCGGTCGCGGCAATATTCATCACTACTCGGCGGACGGGAAACCGCTTCACGAATATGAGGCCGACACGCACGGTGGCGTCGTCGGCATTCATGGTGCGACGAGTACGGTGCTGACCGACGGCGGCAAGCGCATGGTCTACATCTCCGAGACCGGCGACCGCGTCATGCAATACGACCTGGCAAACGAGAAACAGTTGCCCGACCTCGCGAACTTCAGCGCGATGGAGGATGCGCCGCCCATGGTGCTGGTCATGTCGCAGATGCCGGACGGCGACCTCGTGATCGGGACCGGGCGCAGCGTCGTATTCCTCGATCAGCATAGCGGTGAGATCACGAATCAGATCGAGTTCGCCACGCCGGGTTGGGCGGCCGTCGCGCCGTCGACCGAGTCGGGTCATTTGCTGCTCGGGAACTTCTTCAGTGGCGAGTTCATCAAGGTGCGCGTCGCGGACGGAAAAGTCGTCGCGAAAGGTTCGATCGGTCAGAACAATTCGCTGTCCGGCATCGCGCAGTATCCGGGTCAGTAAGAATTTAGGAATACCGAGGAGATCCATATGCGTTTGTTTCTGAAAATCATCGGCGGGCTCTTGCTGGTCGTCGTGCTGATCATTGGCGGACTCGCACTTTCCCTGCGGGCCAAGCAGCCCGACTCGACGTTCGAAGTGCAGGCGAAGGCGATGGGCACCGGGGCGTCGGTCCTGATCTTTGGTGCGACCCGCAACACCGGCTTGATGATCGCGCAGATCCTCGAGGCGCGCGGCGACAACGTGACGGCGTTCGTTCGGCCTACGTCGAGTCGCGATGAGCTGGACAAGCTCGACGTCGAGTATGCCGTAGGCGATGCGCTGGATATCGACAGCATCCGCGCCGCGATGGCAGCGGGCAGTTACGATGCGGTATTGACGACCATCGGCTGCTTTTCGTGTGACCCGTCGCCTGACTACGAGGGGAACGCAAACGTCTTCCGGGCGGCAGTGGAAGCCGGAATCCGGCGGGTGGTGCTCGTCACGACGATCGGGCCTGGCGAGAGCTTCGACGCGCTGCCGGGCCTGTCGGCGAGCTTTCTGGAAGACATGATTCCACTCAAGGAGCAGGCGGAGGACGCGCTGCGGGCGAGCGGCCTCGACTACACGATCGTCCGGCCCGGCGGGCTGCGGTCGGGCATTCGCACCGGCAATGGCATATTGTCCGAGGACGTTGGCGCCTTCGGCTACATCTTCCGCGAGGACCTGGCGGAACTGCTGGTCGGCGTGCTGGACGACGACCGTACGATCGGCAAGACATTCGCGGCCATCGATTCGGGTCGCGCCTTCCCCTGGTCGAACGAATAACGCTCGGCCGTTGTCTCAGGAATCATGACAACGAGTGCAACGCAATCCGATCGTGATGTTGAGCCGGCGCTCCGCGCCAGCAACCTGACGAAGGTCTATCACACCGGCGAGGTGGACGTTCACGCGCTGCGCGGCGTGAGCATCGATCTGTATCCCGCCGATCTCGTCGCGCTGCTCGGTCCTTCGGGCAGCGGCAAGTCCACGTTGCTCAATATTCTCGGCGGCCTTGACCATGCTTCCGATGGCCAGGTCTGGTTTCACGGCGACGAGCTGACGCAACTGGATGATCGTGGCCTGACCGAATACCGTCGGGCGCATGTCGGCTTCGTGTTTCAGTTTTACAACCTGATTCCGAGCCTGACCGCGACCGAGAATGTCGCGCTGGTGACGGAGATCGCGCCGAGCCCGATGAAGCCGGAAGAGGCGCTGCAGATGGTCGGCCTCGGCAATCGGCTCGATCATTTTCCGGCGCAGCTGTCCGGTGGCGAACAGCAGCGCGTCGCGATTGCCAGGGCGATCGCCAAGCAGCCGGAGTTGTTGTTGTGCGACGAGCCGACCGGCGCGCTCGACAGTCAGACCGGGGTGCTGGTGCTCGAGGCGATCGAGCGAATCCACGCCGAACTCGGTACGACGACCGTTCTGATCACGCACAATGCCGTTATTGCGGACATGACCGATCGGGTCATGATCATGGGTGACGGCCATATCGTCGAGGAACGCTTGAACCCGCGCAAGAAGCGCGCCGCCGAATTGCGCTGGTGACCGGATGACGCCGCTCAACAAGAAGCTCGTTCGAGACCTGTGGCGCATGCGCGGCCAGGTCGTAGCGGTGGCGATGGTCATCGCATCCGGCGTCGCCGTATTGAGCATGTCCCTGAGTACGATCGAGGCCCTGGACGAAACCGCGCGCGCATACTACGAGCGGTATCGATTCGCTCACGTCTTCGCCAATGTGCGCCGCGCGCCCGAGCACCTCGCGGAGCGAGCGCGCTTGTTCCCGGGCGTGCAGTCGATCAGCACGCGCGTGATTGAGATGGCCGTTCTCGATATCGAGGGATTCCAGGAGCCTGTCATCGGCCAGCTCGTCTCGATTCCCGAGCGCGGTGAGCCGGCGCTGAACAAGCTTGCTTTACGGGCGGGCCGGATGCCGCGGCCGGGAAGGCCGGACGAGGCCGTATTGTCTGAGCCGTTCGCGGAGGCGCACGGACTGTTTCCCGGTACGACATTCAAGGCGATACTGAACGGTCACTGGCGAGAGCTGCAGGTCGTCGGTACCGCACTGTCTCCCGAGTTCGTTTACACGATCGGCCCGGGCGCGCTGATGCCGGACGACCAGCGTTTCGGCGTCATCTGGATGGGGCACGAGGCTTTACAGGCGGCATTCGACCTGGATGGCGCGTTCAACGATATCTCGATCGGCCTGTTACGCGGCACCAATCCTGATGACGTGATACAGCGACTGGACCAACTGCTCGAGGACTACGGTGGCATCGGCGCGTATGCGCGCAAGGATCAGATATCAAACTGGTTCCTGATGAACGAGATCAAGCAGCTCGGTACGATGTCGACGATCCTGCCGGTGCTGTTTCTGATCATCGCGGCGTTCCTGACCAACATGGTGCTGGCGCGGCTGATTGCGGTCGAGAGGAGCGAGATCGGGCTGTTGAAGGCATTCGGTTATCGCGGCCGCGATATCGGCTGGCATTACATCAAGCTTACGGTCGCGATCGCGATCCTCGGTATCGGTATCGGCTGCATAGCCGGTTACTGGTTTGGGCTATCGATCACGCGCGTCTATGCCGAATTCTACAAGTTTCCGTTTCTGCTGTTCCGGCCGGGCGCCGGGTCGTTCGCGCTCGCGTCGGTGTCGAGCTTGCTGGCAGCGCTCGCCGGCACGATCGGAGCCGTGCGCAGTGTCGCGAAGCTGCCGCCGGGTGAGGCAATGCGCCCGCCCGCGCCACCGATGTTCCGGCGCAGCGGCCTCAGCAACATGCCATTGATAAGAGCGCTCGATCAGCCCTCGCGTATTCTCATACGGCAGATCGCTCGCTGGCCGCTGCGCTCGTTCGTGACAGCCGCCGGCGTCGGCATGGCTGTCGGCGTGCTGATCATCTCGATCCAATGGCTCGATTCGATCGACCGGATGGTCGACGTGTATTTCAAGCAGGCCCAGCGCAATGACGTGACCGTCGGCTTCTCCGATGCACGGCCGGCGTCGGCGCTGCGTGGTCTCGCTCAGTTGCCCGGCGTCATCACGACCGAGGGTATGCGCACAGTCGCAACGCGCATGTACTTCGGTGATCGCGAGGAACGCAAGCTGTTGCAGGGCGTGCCGCGCAACCAGCAACTGCACCTCGTCTACGACTCCGAAGGCCGGGTCGTCGATTTGCCGCCGGACGGACTCGTGATCTCGACGATACTCGGCGAGTTGCTCGGCGCGGGTATTGGCGACGTCGTCCGAATCGAGGTCCTGGAGGGCCGGCGTCCGGTTCGCGAAGTGCCGATCGTCGGGATGTTCGAGACTTATATCGGCGCACCGGCCTACATGAATATCAGGGCCGTCAACCGGTTAATGCTCGAGGCGCCGATGGTGACGAGCGTGCATCTGCGCACCGACTATGCGGCGCGTCCCGAGCTGTTCGAGGAGCTGAAGCAGATTCCGATCGTCAGTTCGCTGAATATCAAGGAGGCGGCGATTCAGACGTTTCACGACACGATGGCGGAGTCACTGTTGATCTTCATTTCGTTCTTCGTCGTCTTCGCGTGCACCCTGGCAATCGGCGTGACATACAATGCCGGGAGAATAACGTTGTCCGAGCGCGGGCGTGAACTTGCAACGCTGCGTGTACTCGGGTTCACGCGTCCCGAGATCTCCTACATCCTCCTCGGCGAGATCGGCGTGCTTACGCTGTTGGCGATGCCGATGGGGTGCATGATTGGCTGGGGGCTGACGCTGTTTATCTCGGGCGCATTCAAGACCGAGTTGTATCGCGTGCCGTTCTGGATCCTTCCGGATACGTACGGCATCTCGATGCTGATCGTGCTGGTCGCGACCGCTGCTTCCGCCTGGATCGTCCGGCGGCGCATCCAACACCTGGACCTGATTGCGGTATTGAAGACACGGGAGTAAGGAATGCCATCGGCCCAGACAAGACGCCTGCT
>CAZISL010000077.1:0-8387 GCA_964541975.1 uncultured Chromatiaceae bacterium
TCAATTGGGCAGCTTCTCGAGCCGGGCCAATGCGCAGGGTCTCGCCGACAAGACGCGCGCCAAGGGTTTTCAGTCCTACCTGATGCCGATCGAGCGCTCCGGGAAGACGCTGTATCGCGTTCGGGTCGGGCCACCAAAGAAGTTGCGTGAAGAGGCGGCGAAACTGGCGAACCAGCTCAAGAAGGCCGGCTTCACGGGCCAAGTCGCGGAACAGACGGTGGTCGGCTGACCGTCGGGTGAAGATCGAATGGTCGGAATCGATTACTTATTGATCGGAATAATCGTCCTGTCGGCCCTGATGGGCGCCTATCGCGGCTTCGTCAAGGAGGCACTGGCGTTGTCCGGCTGGGTCATTGCGGTCTGGGGCGCATGGCAGTTCGGTGACGATCTCGCGCAGCGCCTGCCCGATTTCATCGAGGATCCGGTCCTCAAAATCTGGTCCGCGCGCCTGTTGATGCTGATCGCCGCGCTGTTCGGGGCGGGCGTGGTCAGCCGGTTGCTGTCGATTCTGCTGGACCAGACCGGGCTCAGCGGCACCAACCGTTTGCTCGGAGCGGTGTTTGGCGTCGTGCGCGGCGGCTTGCTGGCTGCTGTCTGCGTCGCGCTGCTGCAAGCCACCGGATTTGACGAGGATCCTTGGTGGAACGAGTCGAAGCTGATACCTTATGCCGCCCCGATAACCGACCGGCTCGGAGCTTACGCAGAGCAGGGCATCGAAATTTTGCAAACGGCCCCTGATCCGCTCGAGATCCTGTAGGGCCAGGTTGAGGAAAGATATTCGTGTGCGGAATTGTCGGTATCGTCAGTCACTCGCAGGTCAACCAGGCGATCTACGATGCGTTGACGGTCTTACAGCATCGCGGTCAGGACGCTGCCGGAATCGCCATCGATGACGACGGTACGTTGCGGACCCGCAAAGCGACGGGTCTCGTTCGCGACGTATTCCACACGCGACACATGATGGCGCTGCCGGGAACGACGGGTATCGGTCACGTTCGCTATCCGACGGCGGGTTCGTCGAGTATCACGGAAGCGCAGCCTTTCTACGTTAATTCGCCGTTCGGCATCTGTCTTGCTCACAACGGCAACCTGACGAATGCAGACGAGCTCAAGGATCTGCTGATCAAGCAGGATCGGCGGCATCTGAATACCGGTTCCGACACCGAGGTTTTGCTCAACGTTTTCGCACATGAGCTGCAGCGCCAGGATGGCGATGAGCTGACACCCGAGGCCATCTTCGAGGCGGTGGCCAGCGTCCATAAGCGCTGCACGGGCGGCTATGCGGTCGTCGTAATGATCCTTGGTTACGGCCTCGTCGCGTTTCGCGATCCGCATGGCATACGCCCGGTCTGCCTCGGCAAGCGTGAGAGCGGTGAGGGTGTAGAAAGAATGGTTGCATCCGAGAGCGTGGCGATGGATGCGCTCGGCTTCGAACTCGAGCGCAACATCGAACCGGGGGAAGCGGTCTTTATCGAAAACGACGGGACGCTGCATAGCCGGAATTGCGGTCCGAGTTACAAGCACACGCCGTGTATTTTCGAGTATGTCTATTTTTCGCGGCCCGACTCGATCCTCGACAAGATCTCCGTCTACAAGGCGCGCTTGCGCATGGGGGAGAGCCTGGCTGACAAGATCCTGGCCGAACGGCCAGACCATGACATCGACGTGGTGATCCCGATCCCGGATTCCAGCCGTTCCAGCGCGCTGCAGGTCGCCCACCGACTGGGGGTGAAGTACCGCGAGGGATTCATCAAGAATCGCTATATCGGTCGGACGTTCATCATGCCGGGGCAGGAAATGCGGCGAAAGTCCGTGCGCCAGAAACTGAACGCGATCGATCTCGAGTTTCGCGGCAAGAATGTGCTCCTTGTCGACGATTCGATCGTCCGTGGCACCACGTCGCGACAGATCATCGAGATGGCGCGCGAGGCCGGCGCCAAGCAGGTGTATTTTGCGTCGGCTTCGCCGGCGGTTCGCTACCCAAACGTATACGGCATCGACATGCCGGCAGCTTCGGAACTGGTCGCGAGCAATCGGACCGAGGACGAGGTGCGTGACGTGATCGGCGCTGACTGGCTCATTTATCAGGACCTCGATGATCTGATCGGTTCCGTTCGCTACGACAATGCGGACATCGACGAGTTCGACACGTCCTGTTTCTCCGGCAGTTACGTCACACAAGAAGTGACCCCGGAATACCTCAGGCGCCTGGAGTCCGCACGCTCTGACTCCGCGAAGTCGGATCGCGAGGCGCGCAGGCGCAGGCTCGAGGCTGAACTGGAAGACGGCGGCGAAGACGGCGACGATCTCGAAACGGGATCACACGCCGGAGTGGCATGAAACGTCGTTTTTTCATCATCGACGACGATGCTGACTACCGGACCCTGGTCAGTCATCATTTGTCGACCCACTGGCCACAGGCGGACATTCGGCTCTACGATCCACTCGAGTCGGGCCGGCTACCGGACGATTTTTCGGGCGCCAGCAGCGACGTCGTGATCATCGGCGACAAGGCAGGTGGCGAAGATGCGATCGATTGGGTCGAGCAGTTTCGCCGCGTACCGCGTTTCCCGCCGGTTCTGTTCGTCGGTTCGGGCGATGAGCGCCAGGTCGTTGCGGCGATCAAGGCGGGCGCAGACGATTACATCTCGCGTCCGCGCCTGAATCATCAAAGGCTGATCGAGATCACGGAGCCGCTCGCGGGCCGCGACGAGCCCGCGTCGAGTTCGGGGCGTTACTTCGTCGAGCGCAAGGAACTGGCGAACGGTTTGCCGCAGCTCAAGGGGTTCGAGTTCCAGCGCCGCATCGCGATGAACGAACTGTCGGCCGTCTACCTTGCCCAGCAAGATTCGACCAGTCGCACCGTCGTGCTGAAAGTGCTGCGCCAGATGCCGGATCAGGGCGGGGAGGCCGCGTTCGACCGGTTCCTCCAGGAATATGAGCTGATCGCGAAGATCGATCACCCGAATATTGTCCAGATTTATGATCTCGGTGTCGCCGACGACCATGCATTCATCGCGATGGAGTATTGCAGTAAGGGCAGCCTCAAGCAGCGCATTGCGCACGGCGTGGGACCGGAACGCGCATTCGACCTGATGCGCCAAATGGCGGCGGCGCTGGGCGAACTGCATCGGTCCGGAATCATGCATCGCGACCTGAAACCGACGAACGTGATGTTTCGTGAAGACGACGGGCTCGTGCTGATCGATTTCGGTCTGGCCAAACAGGCCAAGTTGCGCGCGGAAATCACCGGCACGGGCGAGATATTCGGCACGCCTTACTACATGAGTCCCGAGCAGGGGCATGGGGGCGACGTCGACGAGCGCGGCGACATCTACGCACTCGGCGTGATCTTTTTCGAGATGCTGACGGGGGAAAAACCCTACAACGGCGAGACGGCAATGTCGGTGATCATTCAGCACCGCCAGGGGCCCCTGCCGCATCTGCCCGACGAACTCACGATATATCAGCCCTGTATCGAGCGCATGATGGCCAAGCTGCCGGACGATCGGTTTCAGACGATCGAGGAATTGCTGGCGTGGACGCCAACGGCCGCGGCCGAAGACGACGCGACGCAAGCGGCCCTGTCGAAACTCCGTTCGCGTACCTGAACGCTACGCCTGTTTCACCGTCAGGGTCTTCAGTTCCGGGCCATGTTCGGTCCAGCGCAAGACACTGCCCTGCGTGTACCAGTCGCCGAGGACGATCCGCAAGGCAGGTTCACCGTCGAGCTGCATCTGATGAATAGCTGGTCTGTGCGTATGGCCGTGGATCATGATCCGCACACCGGCAGCGCGCATCGTCGTCGCAACGCTCGTTGCATTCACGTCCATGATCGCGTCCGGTTTGGCCGTTTCCATGCTCGATTTGCGGAGACGGTCGGCGATCTTGCGCCGGAGCGACAGCGGCAGCAGCCGAAACAGGCGTCCTACCGTGCGATTGCGCACGATGCGCCGGAATCGCTGGTAAGAAGGATCGTCGGTGCAGAGTTCGTCACCGTGCAGCAGCAGCATACGGTCGCCACCGATCTCGATCGTGGTTTGCTGGTCGAGGAGTTGCAAGCCGCTTTCCCGCGCGTAACGTTGGCCGATCAGGAAGTCGCGGTTGCCATGCGTCAGGTAGATCGGCGCGCCAGCACGCGCGAACCGATGCAGTGCGGCAGCGACGATGCCATGTGAAGGTTCCGGGTCGTCGTCTCCAAACCAGACTTCGAACAAGTCGCCGAGAATATACAGCGCGTCAGCTTTGCCGGTCTTCTCCTCCAGGAAGCGAACGAAGCAGTCGGTGACCTCGGGGCGCGCCGCGTCCAGATGCAGATCGGACACGAACAGCGTGGTCATTCGTCGGCATCGTCCGTCACGACCGCCATGCGTTCGATGATGACCGGCGAGGCCGGCAGGTTCTGGAACTCGCCGCTGACCGTCGTGGCGCGGTGGCCGATATCGTCGATCGTGTCGAGGCCCTCGGTCACCGAGCCGAACACGGCGTAACCCCAGCGCGTGGCCTTCGGATCCAGCGCCACGTTGTCCGCGAGATTGATGTAGAACTGCGAATCGGCCGAGTGCGGCTCGTTCGTGCGCGCCATCGCGATCGTCATGCGCTGGTTGCTGATTCCGTTGCCGGACTCGTTCGGAATTCCGTCGCGCACCGGTTTGGCCGTCAGGTCGCCCGTGTAGCCGCCACCCTGGATCACAAATCCGCCGACGACCCTATGAAAGATCGTGCCCTCGTAGAATCCTTCCTCGACGTACTGCATGAAGTTGGCGACCGACAGTGGCGCGCGGGCGTCGTCCAGTTCGATCAGGAAATTGCCGGCCGTCGTCTCGACGCGCACTTTCGGATAATCGGCCGCGAAGGCGTGTGTTGCGGTCAGAGCTGCGACGATCAACGTCAGGCGTGCAATCAGGGGCGTCACGAGATTCTCCTTGCAGTGAGTTCGTTGGCGGCGTTGGTGAATGTATCAGTAATTATCGTCGGGATGCGGCCTCGCCTCCAGCAGGCGCTCGCCCGAGCTCGCTGCCGTCAGCGTATTGTTCAGCAGCATCGCGATCGTCATGGGACCGACGCCGCCGGGCACCGGCGTAATCCACGCGGCACGTTCGGCGGCCGTATCGAACTGCACGTCCCCGCATAGCTTGCCGTTGTCCAGGCGCGAAATGCCGATATCGAGGACGATGGCTCCGGGTTTGACCCATTCTCCGGGTATCAGGTTCGGCTTGCCGACCGCGACGGCCAGGATGTCGGCACGCTCTATGTGCGCCTGGAGGTCACGCGTGAAACGATGGCAGACGGTCGTCGTCGTTCCGGCGAGCAGGAATTCGAGCGCTAGCGGCCGGCCTACGTGGTTCGACGCGCCGACGACGACGGCGTGGCGGCCCTTCGGGTCTTCTCCGATTCTCCGGAGCATCATCATGACGCCGTAGGGCGTGCAGGGACGCAGCACCGGGATGCGCTGCGCCAGGCGCCCGACCGTGTACGGATGGAAACCGTCGACATCCTTGAGCGGATCGATTCGCTCGATGATCGCGTTCTCATTGATCTGCTCGGGCAACGGGAACTGCACGAGGATTCCATGGATCGCCGGATCCGCATTCAGTTCGTCGATCAGCGTCAGGATCTCGGCTTCCGGCGTGTCGGCCGGCATGTCGTAGTCGCGCGACTCGATGCCGGCTTCCTCGCATGCGCGGCGTTTGTTGCGAACGTATATCTGTGACGCGGGATCTTCGCCGACCAGCACGACCGCCAGGCCCGGATACGGGTAACCACGTGCGACGCGCACATCGATCCTCCGCCGGATTTCCTGGCGGATCTCCGCGGCCATGCCCTTGCCATCGATGATTTGAGCGGTCATTGGTGTTGGTGTTTAGCCGGTGACAATCAGGCGGGAAACATACCAGAGGGGCGGTTGCCATGACAGGTTGTCGCCGGGATCCGACTCCCTGAAATTGACGGCCTCGCGGCGCCTCCGTATGATCCTGCGGCTCGCCCGGACAGCCGGATCGCGGGCGGTATAATGGCGGCTTCGCGGAACATTGCAACGGATCGGGGCATGGCGCAGTCTGGTAGCGCATCTGCTTTGGGAGCAGAGGGTCGGGGGTTCGAATCCCTCTGCCCCGACCAATCATGCGTGTTATTGAACACGCAAATTGAACCGTCGCGCATGGCGCGACGCCTTAGACTCGGAAAAGCGCCCGTAGCTCAACCGGACAGAGCATCGGCCTTCTAAGCCGAGGGTTGCAGGTTCGAGTCCTGCCGGGCGCGCCAGTATCCGGTGTCAAAATCCGGGCGGGGATGTAAAATACGCGCCGAACGACGGTGGGTGTAGCTCAGTTGGTAGAGCCCCGGATTGTGATTCCGGTCGTCGTGGGTTCGAGTCCCATCATCCACCCCAATTTCCGGGCTTCGCCGCAACGGTGGTGCCGACAGCTAGAAAATGGGCCGTTAGCTCAATTAGGCAGAGCAGTGGACTCTTAATCCATTGGTTGACGGTTCGATTCCGTCACGGCCCACCATCTTCTTATATAATCTCGCTGTGCGGGGTTCTGCCGCACGATAGCGAAAGTGGCGGAATTGGTAGACGCGCTGGCTTTAGGTGCCAGTGGGGCAACCCGTGAGAGTTCGAGTCTCTCCTTTCGCACCAGGACATTGCCGGTCGGCGCCAAGCCAGGCCGGTTTTTTGACGGAAAGAGAAAGATACCAATGACGGATATGAGAGTTTCGGTTGAGTCGGGATCGGGTCTGGAGCGGCGAATGAAGGTCGAAATCCCGGCGACGCGAATAGAGCAGGAAGTCGACACGCGGCTGACCAAGGTCGGTCGCAGCGCCAAGCTCAAGGGCTTTCGCCCCGGCAAGGTGCCGCGGAAGGTAATTCGTGAGCGCTATGGTTCGCAGGTTCGCCAAGAGGTGCTGCAGGACATGATCCAGTCGAGCTACTCCTCCGCAATCGAGCAGGAAGACCTGCGACCGGCTGCTATGCCGACGATCGAACCTGTCGATGGCGCCGATGGGGAGGATTTCGCGTTTACGGCCGTATTTGAGGTCTATCCGGACGTCACCATCGCGGGATTGGAGAAGCTAAAAATTGCGCATCCCGAGACGGAGATCGGGGATAGCGACATGGACGAGATGATCGAAACCCTGCGCAAGCAGCACGCGGAGTGGTCACCGGTCGAGCGCAAGGCGGCTGACGGAGATCGGGTCACGGTCGATTTTGAGGGTACGCTGAAAGGCGAGAAGTTCGAAGGTGGCGCCGGCACCGATGTCCCCGTGATCATTGGTCAGGGACAGATGCTTGAGGATTTTGAGAAGAATCTCAAGGGCTTAAAGAAAGGTGATGAAAAATCTTTTAAGATGAAGTTCCCGAAGGAATATCATGCCTCCGACCTGGCGGGCCAGAAGGTCGAGTTCGCGGTCACGGCCAAGGAAGTTGCCGAGCAAGTCCTGCCCGAGGTCGATGAGGAATTCGTCAAGAAGTTCGGCGTCGAAGGCGGAGATGTCGAGACGTTCCGCGCCGACGTTCGCAAGAACATGGCGCGCGAGGCCGAGGCGCGAAACAGGGCGGAGATTAAGCGTCAGGTGATGGAGCAGCTGCTGGATGCCAATCCGATTGAGGTCCCGGGCGCGCTGATCGATCAGGAAGCGGTCAGCCTGCGGCGCGAGTCCCTGCGCAACATGGGCATCACCGACGAGAACGATCCGAACGTTCCTCCGGCCGAGCAGTTTCGGGATCCGGCCGAGCGCCGGGTGCGGCTGGGCCTGCTGATTTCGGCGGTCATACAGGATAACGAACTGGAGGTTGACCGCGACCTCGTCAAGGCCAAGGTCGATGAGGTGGTCGCGCCGTATGACGACCCGGACGAGATTCGCAAAATGTATTTCCAGAATCCGCAGCTGATGGCGCAGGTCGAGAACGTGGTCCTGGAAGAGCAGGTCATCGCCTGGCTGGTCGGCAAAGCGACCGTTTCGACAAAAAAGGTCGCGTTCAGCGAATTGATGGCAGAATCCTAGTCAGCGTCGCGCGCTATGGCGTTGCGGCACCGAACCACAGCCCCAGGAGTGAACAATCCACAATGGAAACCAAAGCGCTGAATCTCGTACCGATGGTCGTGGAGCAGACCGCCCGCGGCGAGCGTTCCTACGATATCTTCTCGCGACTGCTCAAGGAGCGTGTCGTGTTTGCGGTCGGGCCGGTCGAGGATCAGATGGCCAACCTGATCGTCGCCCAGCTGCTGTTCCTGGAGTCGGAAAACGCCGACAAGGACATTCACCTGTATATCAACTCGCCCGGCGGCTCGGTCAGCGCGGGGCTGGCGATCTACGATTCGATGCAGTTCATCAAGCCTGACGTCAGCACGATCTGTATCGGCCAGGCCGCCAGCATGGGTGCG